>JBLHJZ010000006.1:0-24660 GCA_047619515.1 Saprospiraceae bacterium
GACCTGGCAGAAAGAGTCATAATGGGCGAAAAATAAGAAGTAAACCAAAAATTCCAGACATTCTCGTCCCCCTCACCTCTCACTCCCTGGCAATCGCAAGAAGAGTTTAGCTCACAAAAGGTGATCGCTTTACATGTGATTGGGCTATGCTGTGATCGACCTACGGTCTTGTGATATCGCTTCGAAGCGATTCTACAAGGCATAGCCCAATCACAGGCGAAGCTATCACCACCTTTAATTCAAGAAGTTCAAGTCAATCTTGCAATTGCCATACCTCTCACCTCTCACCTCTCACCCCTGTAATCATCTCTGTCAAAACAGTCCCGTAATATTTCCATTTTCATCAATATCAATTTTCTCGGCAGAAGGAATTGCCGGTAATCCAGGCATCCGCATAATATTACCAGTGATCGGCACAAGGAACCCGGCACCAGCGGCGATTTCAATTTCCCGGACAGTTATTATAAAGTCTTTGGGTCGTCCAATCAATTTTTCATTATCGGAAAGTGATTTTTGAGTCTTAGCGATACAAACCGGGAGCTTTTCCAATCCAAGTCGGGAGATCTTTCTTAAATCCATTTTTGCTTTAGGCGTATAATCTACATGTTTAGCACCATATATTTTAGTGGCAACCGCTTTGATCTTTTCTTCGACTGACCAATTCCAATCATACATAGGTGTAAATTTTCCTGTTGCTGATGCTACTGCCTCTACTACAGCCCTAGCTAGATTCTCTGCACCACCGCCACCTTCACCCCATACATTGGCTACTACAGCCTTTACGCCAAGACTATTACATCTGTCCTGGATAATTTGTATTTCCTCTTCTGTATCTGTCAGGAATTTATTGATAGCGACGACAGGCTTTAAGTTAAACTGCGCAATATTTTCCAAATGTTTCTCCATGTTTACCAAACCCTTAGCAACAGCCTCCGGATTGGGTTCATTAAGTGTTTTCAAATCCGCACCACCATGGTATTTTAAAGCCCTGATCGTAGCTACTAAGACCACTGCTTTGGGAGAAAGCCCTGCACTTTGGCATTTTATATCCAGGAATTTTTCGGCGCCAAGATCCGCTCCAAAACCCGCTTCTGTCACGACATAATCAGACAGGGATAATCCCATTTTGGTTGCCAGGACAGAGTTCGTTCCCTGAGCAATATTAGCAAAAGGACCACCATGTATGATGGCGGCATTACCTTCGATTGTTTGTACCAGATTGGGTTTGATGGCATCTTTCAACAGTGCAGTCATGGCGCCATGAGCTTTTAGATCTCTGGCATACACAGGTGTTCTATCATATTTAAAACCAACAAAAATATTCCCCATCCGTTCTTTCAAATCTGCAAGATTGATGGAAAGGCAAAAGATAGCCATGATTTCAGAAGCAGCAGTAATATCAAAACCGGTCTCTCTGGGTATTCCGGAAGCCGTACCGCCAAGGCCGATAACTACACTCCGCAAAGAGCGATCGTTCATATCCATAACCCTTTTCCATAGTACTGTTCTGGGGTCAATATTTAGCGAGTTGGTCTTACTTTGAAGATTATTATCTATCAGAGCCGCCAGGAGATTATGAGCTTTTTCAATAGCGGAAAAATCTCCGGTAAAATGCAAATTAATATCTTCCATCGGCAGTACCTGCGAGTAACCTCCGCCTGCTGCACCTCCTTTGATTCCAAACACCGGGCCGAGAGAAGGTTCCCGAAGAACAACAATCGTATCTTTTCCAATCCGGTTTAGACCTTGCGTCAGGCCAATAGACATCGTCGTCTTTCCTTCGCCAGCAGGAGTAGGAGAGATGGCGGTAACGAGAATCAAGTTACTGGTTTTTATTTTTTCCTCGTTGATCAGGGACAAAGGAATTTTTGCTTTGTATTTTCCGTAAAGCTCTAGTACTTCAGGATCCAGTCCAATTTTTTTAGCAATATCAACAATTGGTTTTAAAGTAATGGACTGGGCGATTTCGATGTCTGATGGCATAAGTTGGTTTTATTTTAGTGCGCAATTTATTTATAATAATTGGTATTCTTTAATGGTTAGATGTCTAGATTTGGCAGATAAGGATAAATTTGCCAGTTAATTCATACAAAACCGCACATAAAAAAAAGCCTGCTTCATTGAAACAGGCTTTTTTTATATTTTCTTCTAAAAACTAATCAAGATGAAGCGCTGCTTTTCTACTCAAAAGCTTTTCCTCTGTCTCTTCTCTATCCGGGTCAGGTACACAACAGTCCACCGGGCAAACCGCGGCACATTGTGGTTCTTCATGGAATCCTACGCACTCGGTACATTTATCAGGTACGATATAATATAAATCATCTGAGACAGGAACATTTTGAGCATCCACATCTACTTCGGTTCCGGTTTCTAATTTATAAGTACCCGTCACACCCGTGCCATCTGAAATCGCCCATTCCACTCCGCCTTCATAGATTGCGTTATTGGGGCATTCTGGCTCGCATGCCCCGCAGTTTATACATTCGTCTGTTATTATTATCGCCATTGTTTCGTTTCTTTATTATGGTACAACCACCAGGATTGTAAATAGTTTTAGGTTTGAGGGTGCAAAAATAGTGCTATATTCTATAAATATCAATAGAATGGACATAATTAAGAAATTTATGATATTGACGCAGCGATTGGAGTCTTTTTCATGTAAAACGATCACCTTTTATAAGTTGAGCTTTTCTTGCGACTGGCATCTTTTATCTCTCTGATTACTCATTCTCCCTACCATTCACTATATTCATCGCTTGATAATACAAAACCGTCTTTGAAGTCGATGAGCGGTGGTCCGGATTAAAAATCGTCTGGCGGAAAGAAAATAGATAAAATATAAATGGAGGATTTAGGAATGAAGATTTAGGATTTACATCGGTAATTCTCAATTCTCAATTCTCAATTCTCATTCCTCAATCCTCAATCCTCAATTCTCAATTCTCAATTCTCAATAATATGTCAAAACTCAACCGAAGAGATTTTATCAAAACAACCAGCCTGGCTGGAGCAGGAATCACTGTAGCACCCATTGCGATGCCTAATTTTCTGACACGGAAAGATGACCGTAAAATTAGACTTGGCTTTATCGGAACGGGAATGCGGGGACGGAATCATTTAGATCTGGCTTTGAGAAGAAATGATTGTGAGGTGACGGCAATTTGCGATATTGATCAAGCGGCGATTGATCACAGCCTGAATATGATAAGTAAAGCCGGTAGAAACAAGCCAAAGGTTTTTGCTAATGGAGAAAAAGATTATCTGAATCTTTTAGGAGAAAGCGATGTAGATGCGGTAGTCATAGCGACACCCTGGATATGGCATGTACCGATGGCTGTTCATGCTATGAAAGCTGGAAAATATACCGCTACAGAGGTGAGTGGTGCCATGGCTATCGAGGAATGCTGGGAACTCGTGAGAACCTACGAAGAAACCGGTGTGCCACTCATGTTTTTAGAAAATGTATGCTATCGCCGTGATGTGATGGCTGTACTCAACATGGTTCGGCAAGGAATGTTTGGAGAGATGATGCACCTCGAAGGAGGCTATCAACACGATCTCCGGGCAGTAAAATTTAACGATGGCGTGGAGCCTTATGGTGGAGGAGTCGAGTTTAATGAGAAAGGGTATAGTGAAGCCAGGTGGCGGACCAATCATTCGGTCAATCGCAACGGAGATTTATACCCAACCCACGGCATAGGCCCGGTATCAATGTATTGTAATATCAATCGGGGGAATCGGTTTTTGTACCTGACTTCTATGTCTTCAAAGCCACGGGGTTTGCATGAATATATTGCCAAGCATCCTAAAGGTGGAAAGAATCATGCAAATGCAAATGTGGAATTTAAACTGGGAGATGTAGTGACGACGCTGATCAAAGCGCAGAATGGCGAGTCGATTTTATTGAGCCATGACACGAACCTGCCACGACCGTATTCTCTTGGTTTCAGGGTACAGGGCACCAAAGGAATCTGGATGGACGTCAATAAGTCGATCTATCTGGAAGGCGTCAGCGAAAAAGCGCATCAGTGGGAGCAGGCGGATACTTATCTAAATAAATATGATCATCCACTTTGGAAAAAATATGAAAATGATGCCACCGGTGCCGGTCATGGTGGGATGGACTTTTTTGTTTTTAATGCTTTTGTAGAATGTGTAAAACGAAAAATTGATCCGCCGATTGATGTATATGATGCGGCGACCTGGATGGCAATCACGCCACTTTCAGAGCAGTCTATTGCCAGTGGCGGGCAAGCCATGCATTTCCCGGATTTTACAAAAGGTAAGTGGATGAACAGGAAAAATGATTTTGCTTTGACTGATGATTATTAAGGGACGGGACTTAAATAAGTGTCAGATTTAGAGGCGGCAGATTTTGTGCTAGACGAGTCAAAAAAATAAGGAATAGTCCCTCTATGGCTTATTTTTTTGAAGAAGCCCTGCCGGTCCCTACGGACACGTTCTGTGCCGGCAGGTATAGTGCAAAATCTGCAAGTATAAAATAGACAGTTATTTGAGACCTGTCCCTAAAGGTTTGCTCACACATTCCGCTCAACATACGTAATAATTTTTTTAGCAATATCTTCTCCCGTAGCTCTTTCGATGCCTTCCAGCCCCGGAGAAGAGTTTACTTCCAGGATAAGCGGTCCTCTGGCGGATTGGAGCATATCGACTCCGGCTATTCCCAGACCCAGCACTCTGGCAGCTTTTAAAGCGGCATTTTCTTCATCATCAGTCAGTTTTATTATTTCTGCGGTCCCTCCACGATGGAGATTGGAGCGAAATTCTCCTTTTTTACCTTGCCTTTTCATAGCACCGACGACGACGCCGTCCACTACAAAAGCCCGAATATCAGCCCCCATTGCTTCTTTGATAAATTCTTGAACAATCACTCTCGCCTGCAAGCCGTTAAACGCTTCTAATACGGATTCGGCTGCTTTATCCGTTTCAGCCAGTACGACTCCCAAGCCTTGGGTACCTTCTAATAGTTTAATGACAACAGGCGCCCCTCCAACCCTTCGGATGACGTCTGCTACATTTTTTGAATAGTTGGTAAAAACAGTCTTCGGCAAGCCCAAACCAGCTCTGGATAAGACCTGGAGGCTCCTCAACTTGTCTCTTGATCGCATGAGCGCCTGGGATTCTACCGCCGTAAACACCTTCATCATTTCAAATTGACGAACCACTGCCGTCCCGAAAAAAGTAACCGAAGCACCTATTCTTGGAATAACCGCATCTATATCTACCAGCAATTCGTTTCTGTATTCGATGGCTGGTTTTTTCTTTTCAATGATAAGGTCTGATTTGCTATGGTCTACTACTAATACATCATGTTTTCTTAGCTTTCCTGCTTCCACAAGCCTTCTGGTAGAATACAAATTAGGGTTGCTGGATAAAACGACAATTTTCATATTAGCTGATTTTTATAATAGTATTTTTGAATGATAAGTTAGAGAGAGCGGTATCAATCACAAATTTTCGGGAAAGAAACCTTCTGCCTAATAGTACGGGATACTTCATAGCTCCTCTTTCTGTCAGGGAAAGTTGTATAGCATATATTTTCTTAAATATATATATATTGGTTTTGATTAGGTACCGTTTTTCAGTAATGCCATTTGAGCTTCTCACATTTTTCTGGGTAAACTCCTTGAAAATAAGCTTTTTCTTGTGATATTTTGGATGTTGAGGGTCCAAAAACTGGCATTTTAAGACCCCATCTTCTTCTTTCATACTATGGCAATGAATACTCGAAGTATAGGCTCCGGAATCTACTTTGATGCTTATCCCCAGGAGACTGAGCTCTGGAAAATCAACTATATCGGTTCTCCCAATGAGTTTTTTTGTAGTATTTTTTTTCAAAAGTAAACGCAAGTGCTTGATTGATAAATTCGTTATGCGTCAAAAGTAAATGAAATACCGGATGATTATTAATTCTGCAATATTATTTTTAAAATGACCTCTTCCAGTCCACGTTTTGATTGAGCCCTAAGCCATCTTTAAATACATTGATTTGATCTTATTTTCGACTTTATACAGGTGGTTTTTGTCAATGCCCTGTACCGTTACTTTGATCATATATTGATCCTCCTCATCTGCCAGGTGTTCGAAAACGATTTTTTGAGCAGGTAAGACCCAGGGTAGGGCGAGTAACATCCCTTTAATTCGTTGTTTTTCTATTTCAAGATCACAAGGCTTGGCAATCGGTAATTTAATCGTATGGCTCATCACGCCAGACTGAGGGCTGGTCCGGATAATGGTTGTATCTGCAAAATAGCGATAAGGAATATCCAGCGATTCGCCATCTTCCAGTTCCATCTCCAGGGTAAGGTTATTGAAAGCCCTGATCGTACCTTGTTGCTGATTATATCGAATTCTTTGCCCTACGGAATAAGTATCTCCAGCCATATAGATCAGCCCCAGAAAATAATTATTGATGGGTTTCCATAGTATTCCTGCTACGAACAGGCAAAGGGCAAGACCCACCACTACCTGACAAATGATCAAACTTATTCCAGTGCTGACAATAAATACCGGCCAGAATAATTTTTCACTGTATTCCATCCGGTCGACCAGTTTTTGCCTGGTCCGACCAGAAGCAAAGCTTGCCAGAAATACTCGTTTTAAGAGGAGATAGATCCCTGCAGTAGCAATTCCAATGATGATCATCCAGATGATCGGGTTAAAATTATATGTTATTCCGTCCATGTTGAGACTATGTAACGGGCAAATCAAGTCTCGATGAATTAGAGAGATTATTTGCCCAGTTGAGAAAATAACTGAACTTGTAATGCGACTTCTCAGAAGTCAAATAAATTTGACGGCTACTCAAATCAAACTAAATTCACGGGCACGATTGATTACCCAAACTTGCACCAATGGATTGAGCTGAAAGGTACGCCCCATGATGTCCTCGATAATACCATCAGCACTAAGCTGCCTGATAATCATATCCGCCTGACTACGATCTGCAAAGCCAAATAGTTTTTGTAACCTCGCCGCATCCAAATGTTTATGTATCAAAAATTGGGAAAGAATCACCAGCCATTCTTTGTTTTCCAACATAGGAAGAGCTTGCTCTTTTGGGAAATCAATTTCCACCGTATCATTCTGGTATTCTTTGATATTGCTGATCCATTGACGAAGCGCTATGCCGACGACACCATTAGAATTTTGCCGAATTTTCTCCATCAGTTTTTTGATGTTCTTATTCGTTATTTCGTCCTGTTCTTTTCCATTCAAAGACAGGATAAGTCCTCCTGCATTATGCCTTTCTAGCAATAATGCCTGTAAGGAAGGCAGATCAAAATTGGAAAGATAAACCTGTGAGCCACTAAGGTATTCCAATAAACCCTGGCCTTCCATTATTTTGAAAGCAAAGACATTACAATTTATAATAAAAGAATATTGAGCCCTATATTGGTTGATTAGTTTAACAATAAACCGGATCAACTTACCATCCGGATGCCCACGATCCCACCACAATTCCAAATCCTCGAATAAGAAGATAGCCCCTTCAGGCGCTTCTTTTAAAATACTACTGTTTTTAGTCGTGGATTTGAGTTGCTTTTGTAAAGTTTTCAGAAATTCTGACTTGTCTATACTCCCACTGACCGGAGGTTGTATTTTTATGATCTTCCTTTTTTTGTCAAGAGATCTGGCAACGGCCTCCGAAAAAAAGCTTTTTCCGGAAAGCGGCTCCCCTAATACGATAATAGCATGTTCGTCCGTATTTGGCGATCGCAACATAGAAAATGCCTGGCGTAATTCATTTTCACGATGATGTAACTGGTCAATATTGGGAGCGAGTTTTCCAACGAATAATTGTTTGTAATAAAAGGGAAGTTGCGCTGCCACCTTTTCTTCGATGGTCAGATTATGGACAAATTTTTTCAACTCATAATGCATATCCGTAGCCGGACTTCGGGAAGGAGAATAGGCATTGCCAGGACGAATGAGTTCTCTTTTTGAAACGATTAAATCCCCATATTTTTCCAACAGTGTGCCAGCTTTATTACCAGCCTCTCCCAACCATTTTTTTATCCCTTTTTTATTGACTTCAGGATGTTCAGTAGGTAAGATTCTTACGGCATGTTCCAATAAAGACGCAGTGTTCAGCGAACTATTGGCAGTATGTATAATATCACTGAGTATTTCTTTTTTATTAGCATTGCGAAAGGAAAGTTGCTGTCGCTGTTCTATAATATTGGCTTTTGCATTGGAAGCCATTTTATTTAAATCTTCCGGGCTGATTTCATTTCTGGCGTTATTGATCGTCTGTACGATCTGGTTGATATCGTATTGCACCTTGCTGAGAATTTCCATACTCGCCTGATAGGCTGACAGGAGGTGTTTTTGTAAAGGCCGTTGCAGCTTATCATAGATTAAGTATCCGAAAGTAGCCTGGGAATCTATGGTCACTGATTCGATTATTTCTCCCTGGGCACTGGCAAAGTTTTGTAAGCTATCGGGTTCGATCAGCGTCAATTGTTTCGGTAATATTTTGCCTTGTGACTCGGCGAGGATCATCAATTCTTCGATTTTGTGATCATCGTAGCTTAGGCTTTGATTGATCTCGGGCAGATCACCCGAATTGATTTGGGGATTTTGTTCCAAATCATCCAGCCAGGTCTGTGCTTCGTCTAATCTTATGGAAGTATTGTGAAACATAGCCATGTTCATTTCTTCCAGTATATGATCGCCAATCTGATCTATGACTAAGTTGATTTGTTGCAACTTCAGGTCAGTCGACAATTTCGCGATGAGGCATTTCTGATTCCTGTACCAATATGATTTAAAGCTTGAATTTTCTTCTGCGAGGGTCTTTAGTTCTTTTTTATTATAAGCCTTTTTATTTTCATTTTTATAATCAGCTGGCTTTTCTATTTTTTGGATTAATGTATTAACGAACATTCTCCCTTTGTTACGAACGGAGGTATTCAATAAAAAATAACGATTTTTGATCAACAGGAGGAGTTCCTCAAAAGTCTTATTGATATGCTCGATACTTTTAGTAATGGATTTCGGATCATTTGAAATACTGCGAACACTTTGAATCAGGCTATTTTTAATTTCTTCATTTAACTGCAAATCTATTTGTCCAGTCTGTAAATGAATCTTCTGGAGCGTACGCTGATAATAGGTTTCAAAATGTGCTTTGACCAATTTTCGTAAAGGCAGTACTTTACTGGTAGGTTTCAGCTTTTCAGGAATGGCGGGAAGTACACGTGCAGGCAGGCTGTTGAATTTCTCCTGAAAGGTATTTAGTCTTTCTTCTAGATAACCCAGGTCTTCATTTTCAAATCTTTCAATCTTTAGAAGATAAATATCGAGTATTTTTTTTTGTATCTCTTTGATATTAATGATAGCAATCGTTCCATCTGATTCGCCGGTAGGGAAGGAGGTATGCAGCAGCTCAATCGCCTCCTTTTGACATTCCCTGGCAAAAGCATTATAAATATTTTGGAAAGAAGCGAGTTCCGTTTCAGTAATTTCAATAGATTGATCTTCTATCTCCTGCGTGATCATTTGGATGGACTCCTTAAGCGCTGGAATGGTGGTATCCTCAAGAGGGATAAGTTGTCCAGATCGGTTGAAATTGGTCTGTTCCAATGTTTCGGAACCAGGCACCGGTAACTGCGTCTCATCTTCTCCCAAAATGGAGCTGGTCTTGACCAACAAAGTAGTGCCCAGAATACCGAACATCTCCGTAGTCTTATCTACAAAATCTTTTTCTTCTCCGACTGGGGTTTCCGGTATACCGGCGATGATGAGATCAGCGTCCTGGCTATTGCTTTTCATCAGATCAAAAGAAGACCTTTGCTCTAAATAATTATTGATCACTTTGACGGTCGCCTCGATCCGGTAAGTATCCAATTGCTGATGGATTTTACGTTCGAACCCTTCTTTATTGGTATCATTAATCAGGAATAGGCGAATACTTGCCTTCTGCCATTTTGGAGCATTGGAAATAAATTTGGCAATATTCAGGGTCAGTTCTGCATTGTTTTTAAGGTTCTGCCACCAGATATCTATCTTTTGATATTTTCCGAATTTTTTGTCCCAGTCGTAATCAAGATACAAAACATTATAGTCCAACTCGATCAACTTTTGAGTCATCTGCGCAAACATCAAAGGATCCTTTGTATTTTTTGCCCACCCTAATAAAACGGTATTCGGCTCTACACCTGAAAAGCCATAAGTACTTGCAATGGTTTCTATTCCCTGATATATATTTTGGACTTCTTGTTGTCGTCCGAAGATGCCTTCTTTTATCAAAAACGGGTCATGCAAGGATTGTTTATGTTTGGGGAATAAGACCTGGGCTTCGGGATTTTCGACCAGGTGGAAATTCGAAATCATCCCGACTTTCCCGGCGATACCTTTAGCAATTTCGATCAGGTGGGGTCGGGTCTCCTTACTGCCGCTAAATAATAATATATTGGGTTTCCAGTTTCTTTTGACATCTTCACTTTCATCCATCCGCTTCAAGCCGGTCAAGACTAAAGAAGACCAGACGCTATGCCAGATATCACCAGATCCCAGGGCCAGTTGTTTGCGTTGTAAGAAAGCATAAATACCACCGATGATAATAAAAGCAGCAAACATGGCTATCATATCCAGCTTAAACATTACCGCAAAGGTTGCCATAAATCCTACGAGTCCAATCCATCTTTTTACCTTAAAAGAAGGGCTGAAATCCGCACTTGCCCAACTTTCCAAAAAGAAAGAAAGATTGATAAAACCATAGGCAGCCAGATAAAACATGGAGACCACCCTTGCAATGAGATCCAACTCTCCGATAAGGACACCACATTGGGCGATAATCAGGGTAATAAAAAGCGCGTTTCTCGGTTCATTATCCTTTCCAACACCTTTTCCAAATATCCTGGGCGTGATCTTATCAACAGACATGGCCTGTAAAATTCTTGGGCCTCCTAAAATGCCACCCAATGCGGAGGATAAGGTTGCTCCCCAGATACCAGCTGCAACAACAGGGGCAAAAAGGGAAATCTTCATTAAAATATTATTGTCTGAACGGAGCGTAACGGGGTCAATGGCGTAGGCTATAAAAATGGCCAGAACCACATAAATAACAAATCCAACGAGAATGGCAGCAATGGTACCGCTTGGAATTGATTTTTTAGGATCTTGTAAGTCTCCTGACATCGCAATGCCAGCAGTAAATCCGGTAACCGCTGGGAAAAAGATAGCAAAAATGGTTTCCATCGGAATTCCATCTCCACTCGCAAAGGAGGGTACTACTGCCGGTGCAAACTCCCAGGAACCGCCAAATATGGTCACCAGGGAAATGGCTATCGCTGCCAGGATAAAATACTGGGTTTTGATAGCTACTGCAGTACTGATCAAAGCTATGGTAGCCAGCGCAATCAAAGCGACCGTCCCTCCGATACGTAAACCATTTATTGAGGTATCCAGGCCTAGGTAGGCATTAAAACTTTCAGCGAAACCAACCAGGTACAAGGCAATGCTCAAGGCGGTACCTGCAAAAAGGGTCACGCCGATCGCACCACCGATCGGTAAACCCAGGCTCCGGGATAAGACATAATATACGCCACCGGCGCCTACTTTTTTGTCGGTAGCGATGGAGGAGATACTTAATCCGGTAGTTATGGATATGACATGAGCAATAAGAATGATAATAATAGTACCATAAAGTCCGGCATTACCGACGACCCAGCCTAAACGCATATACATGATTACACCAAGGATAGTAAGAATAGAGGGGGTAAACACACCGCCAAAGGTTCCGAATTTCTTAGCTCCAGCCATTGTTTTATTAATTCTTTTTCGCTTTAAGTAATGGGAAAAATCTAAGATTCAATAATATCTTTAATTCATGGCAAGGTAGTCAAATTAATATTTATTTTTGGCATGCTATATAAATTGTATATGACGATCGTAATATTGTAGAAAAGGTAGCCACAAAGTCTCAAAGACACTAAGTAACACGCCTGCTACTTTGTGGCAAAAAAAGGAATTTTGCGATTGTCACGATGAAACGCAACTGGGTGCATTTCATTTTTCCGCAGCAACTCAAAGTTCTGGAAGCACTAATATGAAAATTGAATATTAGAAATACACGCACGCAACTTGGGTTAAATAATACAATATTCAGTAATTTGAGATATAAACGGCAAAAAAAACCTATTTTCGAATCTTTGTAAATTTTTAAAATCAACAGCATAGTGAAGCGTCTTTTTAAACAGTTAGGAAAGTGGACAGGTAAGCAACTTTTGCAGTTGTTTCGGTTTCTAAAAGGCTTTGTCTTTATGGTTCCGGTCAAGTTCCGGCAAGGAATTTTTGCCATTGCTCATTGGAGTAGACTTCAGTTAGACAAAGGGATTAACAAAGAGCAAAGAGAACGTTTGCATAGCCTCATTTTTAAAAATGAAACACCGCAGGGAAGACTGTTTGATACGATTATAATAGGGGTTATTTTCTTTAGCATTATAATAGCTATGCTGGAGACAGTTTCCGAGTTTCATCAGGCTTATAGGTGGACTTTCTATGTATTTGAATGGATTTTTACCGTTATTTTTACGATTGAATATATTTTTAGATTATACAGTGCCAAGCAACCGATCCGTTATGCCACTTCCTTTTTTGGGATAGTGGATTTACTGGCTATTCTACCATCCTATCTCAGCATATTTTTCATAGGTGCTCAAAGTTTAATCATTGTCCGTGCATTGCGATTACTCCGGGTATTTCGTATTTTTAAAATGGGGCATTTTGTGAATGAAGGCGAGGTCATTATTGGTGCACTCCGGGCAAGCCGGACAAAAATATATGTGTTTCTTTCCTTTGTCATCCTCATGGCAGTGATTATTGGTTCGATCATGTATATGGTGGAGGGCCCTCACAATGTCAATTTAGATAATATTCCCAAGGGTGTCTATTGGGCTATTGTTACGCTTACAACCGTAGGGTATGGCGATGTCACTGCGATTACTCCTTTCGGTAAATTTTTGTCAACCATAGTCATGATCATGGGCTATGGCGTAATTGCGGTTCCTACAGGTATTGTCACCGCAGAGATTAGTGGCCGGGTGATGAATAAGAAAGAAGTGGTGTTTATAGATTGTAAAAATTGCAACAAGGGAGAGCATCACACAGAGGCCGTGTTTTGTCATAGCTGCGGGCATACTTTGGGCGAACAGGCACAGGTTGTTAAGGAGGGTTAAGGTTGTTAAGGAGAGTTATGGGGCTTAGATTCTTAAACTTCCTTTACCTTTTGCCCGTTACCACAAAACACTGCGTTAAGGGCTTTATCTCACCAACACGGATAGTGACCATATAAAAGTTGGCAGTCTTTCAGTGTGCAGTGTGCAGTCAGATTCTGCTAAAAATAATAATCTGCACTTAAATTTTTACAGAATCTGACTGTCTGACTGCCAACTGAGGACTTTTTAAAATCGAAGATATCCGCAATTTGAATTATCTAACTATCGATACTTTCACTGTCTGCTGACTTCCTCCTCCTTCAAAATTTAAAAAATACAAACCCGAAGGAATGTTCAAGGTTTTCAAATCAAGTTGATTTCGATACTCGCCAGCACCTCTTCGACCAGTGATTGCACTAAAATTAGCTATTTGATTTCCTGTTATAGAGTACAAGCTCAAGCTAACTTCCATAGCTTCTTCCAGTTCAAAAACCACATTTAGATAATCATTAGCCAGGGTAGGGTAGGCCATAAATGAAAAATTGGCCGTCGGTTCATTTGTGGCAGTTGGTAATGAGAAGTGTGCGATCAAAGTGTCCGCCTGAGTTAGCGTAATCGTTGCTCTTCGGTTGAGTGAATCCGGGAAGATAATATTGCCGGATTTGCTTTCCCAATGTGAAAACTCGAACTCGGGGAGAAAAGATTTGGCTTTGATTATATTTTCCATTCCTCCGAAGTAATTACCCGTCCACGGAAATTCCTCTATGTCCAGCGTATTAAAATCTATCTCTCCGACATCAATGTTCGTAGGTTCTACCATCAAAGTGATCGGATAGGGGCCGTCAAGATCAAAACATTCTATCATTCCATCATCAAGCAATGTGCAACGCTCTCCTATAAAATTGCGGAGATCATTCACATTATTCTGCCACTCCACCATACTACCTCCCCATCTGTCAATCTGCCTCGGCATTTCCGGAGCGATCACTCCAATCATCGTATCAAGCAAGGTTAGCATATTTTCACAGGTATACACCGTATTCATCAGGTCAGCCTGCCGGGAATAATACAATTGTCTAAACTCGTCATTTTCTTCCTGTAATTTTAAAAAGAGCTTGTCGTGTTTTCCAACATCTTCTCCACTCCAGGGGAAGCCAAAAAATTGATCCATGTAATCACTGATGTCTTCGATATCACAAGGTACCGCATCAGGATCAGTATTCGGGACGCCAGAGTAATTGATATAATAATCAAAAGTTGCATCATTATCCCAAAGGATATATCCCCATTTTTTATGATCTCCATCCGGGTTGGTTCCTCTCCAAAATCCGGTATTATAATTCATCCAGTCCGAAGCTACGGAGTTGAGGTTGGCGATCATATAGTCAATCATACTGAGCAAGTTTATCCTATCCTTTACTACCTCATAATTACTGGAGTCACTCATATCATTATCTAAAATGAAATCTCTTATTTCTTCCCAGTCATCAAAAGAAGCTTGTCCGCCATACTCTGCCCAGGTTGATCCCCAGGTATTTAAAAAGTGAACATCGAATTTTTCCTGATCGTAATAATGCTTAGTATAATCGTGGTCAACCGGACGCTCTCGTAATCCATAGACCCCCCAATACTGACCATTTAAAAAAACAATAACTCTTTCTACAGCTCTGACATCGAGCTCCATTCCGCCTTTTTGTGCAAGTAAATGTACATACTCATCCCGGACATGCGCACTGCCCTGGTGGGCATTGTCATTGATCGCCGGGTAATTATCGTCACCCGAAGCTCTGAACATAAAACGTTGATATTCATCCCGGTCAGAATAAGAAAAGAGTTCTGTATTGACGTTACTGTTATACCCCATCTCATCTCTTGAAATCCAGTCAAGACTCCGATGTGGCAATGCCCAGGAGTCCTGACCGTGTCGATTGAGTTCGCCATAAGATACGGCAGTCCGCACTTTATTTTTATCAAAATATTCTACAGAACCAATTGGCCTGAGATCGCCCTGGCCATTAGCGAGCACCGTCACATCATCAGCAGCTACAGAAAAAACCGCTAAACTAAAATCTTCATCAATAAAATAAGTATTAAATGCAACCTTGCCAGGAGCGACAAGGGAATCATTACTAAAAGATCTGGCTTTGATAACTTGCGTTTCGGAAACGACAATAGGCTCGGTATATTCAGGAGAAGTCAAAACAGGTATCTTACCGTCGGTGGTATAGTGGATAACTACGTTAGGATCCGGAGATTGGATAATAATGGTTTGATCACCAGTATAAAATCCACCAAGGATACCCATCGTAGGTTCACTCGTATAGCTCATAAATTTTGGAGCTGCATCGTTAGAAGTGCCGAGAGTTGGCGCAGTACAGATCATCCAATTGTTGCTACCATCTACTTCGCGACTTCTGGAATGTTCCTGTAGTGTGATCTCCAATGCAAAACTATTTGCAATATTTCCTACCGTATTGGAAAAGACTAAAAATTCATTTTCCCTAGTTTGTGTTAATTTGAAATTGGTATGAATATCATTACCCATCACTGTATCTCTACCAGAGAGCCAAAATACCAGATAGTCGTTGCCTTGGATGGTCGTACCTGCAGGTATTTGCCATTTTTGAGGGTTATCGGCTTTATCAGAAAGATACCAACCGCTAATGTCTGCCACCTGGTCAGAGGTATTATACAATTCTACCCAATCCTCAGTTTTCTGGAAGTTATCCAGAAAGCTTCTGAGATTAGAAGCAGAATACTCATTGATGACCACCTGGGCAGCAAGCGAAAAATTGAGTGATAAAAAAAGAAGGAATAGTAAATGTTTTTGAAATTTCATATAGATAGTTTAGTTGGCTTATTAAATACCTTTTCAATAAAATTTAAACGAAAACTAAATATACTGCTATGGATAATGTTTTCCAGATTTTTATGGGGTTTTGTCTTAAAATATCCATCAATGCGAGTTTTTTAGATGACTCAACTGCCATGCTCCCTGCTGTTTTTTAGGTTTTCCTTTTTGCTCTTTTGCTGCATTTTTACCCTTTTAGGCGATTTTTGATAGCTTTTGCGACAAATTAACTACCCAGAGATTCCCATCTTCTATAAAATAGCAACTGTTGAAAATTTACCCTGAGCGAGCGATAGCGAGCCACAGGGGTAACTTGCAACAAGCCAATAAAGCAAGTTTCCAACTTGCACGATAGTCATAACCCTAAAGTGCATTTCATTTTTTCGCAGCAAGTGCTTCCAGAACTCAAAATTCTGGAAGCACTAACATGAAAAACGAATATTTGAAATAGACCCTAACCCCACCTAAAAATATCCTCAATTTTTTGTTATCTTACCGAGCCTTTTACAAAAAACACACCATGAGAAATTTACTTTTATCCATTTTTTGGGTGATCATATTTACGCTTAGCTCCAATGCCCAAACTATTTTGGTAGAACCCTACCTCCAGGATGCGGAATCCACCTCAATACATATTTTATGGGAAACAAATGGCGGGACCTCCGGCACGATAGAGTGGGGGACTGATCCAAATAATCTGGATCAATCTGAAAATGCATCTTCTTTGACTACTTCCGGTGCTAACTTATTATACCAGGCAAACATATCAGGGCTGTCCGCTAATACACGGTATTACTACAAGGCCGTTACTGATGGAACTAACTCAGCCATTTATAATTTTATCACTCCTCCACTTAAATCCTCAGAACAATCTTTCAACTTAGTGGCGATGAGTGATATGCAAAAGGATGGCTCCCAACCTTTTAAGTTTCAGGAAGTGGTACACGACGGAATACTCGATTATTTCGAAACAGAATATGGCGAAGATGATATTGCAGAGCATCTTGGTTTTATAATGATCCCTGGTGATCTGGTTGTGAATGGCAATACTTACCTTCAATGGCAAAATGATTTCTTCGGACAGGCTGAACCCTTGTTTTCAAACGTACCGGTATATCCTGTCCTGGGGAATCACGAGAATAATAGCCCTTTTTATTTTCAATATTTTGCACTTCCCGAAAATGGATCACCAGGTTATTTGGAACATTGGTGGTATAAAGATTATTCTAATGTCCGGATTGTTGGCTTGAATTCTAATAGTGGTTACCGGATACAAACGCAACTGGATTGGCTGGATGTAGTACTCGATGGAGCTTGTCAGGATGATGATATTGATTTCGTATTTGCACAATTGCATCATCCTTTTAAATCAGAACTTTGGACACCTGGCGAATTGAACTACACGGGGGATGTGATTGAGATTTTAGAAAATTTTTCTTCGGACTGCGGAAAACCTTCCATCCATTTCTTTGGACATACTCATGCCTATTCGAGAGGGCAATCCAGAGATCATAATCATCTTTGGGTAAATGCGGCAACTGCTGGTGGAGCCATTGACAATTGGGGCGAATTTCCAAATCAGGATTATGAAGAGTTTTCTAAATCCATTGATGAATACGGTTTTGTTGTTCTAAATGTGGATGCCGGGAATGATCCGCAGTTTGTTTTGAAAAGAATAACCAGAGGCGATTCATCCAACGGAATTGATAATGAACAACAAGACATTATTACCATTAAAAAGAATGAAACTGCTCCACAACAACCCACCGGTATTTTTCCCTCCGGAAATGATATCAGTCCCGATTGTTTTATCATGCAGGCGGATGGATTTAATGATAGCGGAGATTTTCACCAGGCTAGCCAGTGGCAAATTTCTACTGATTGCAATGATTTCTCTAGTCCGGTTTTTGATTCCTGGAGACAACATGAAAACTGGTACGATGAAGTAAATACCCAGGCGGATGATGATTTGACTAATGAAGAAGGAAGCGGATTGGAAGAGAATGTTAGCTATTGCTGGCGGGTTCGATATCGCGATGAACATCTTCAATGGAGTGAGTGGTCTGTACCATTTGCTTTTGAAACCGGGACTTCGGGATTGTCAGATAATCTACTCCTTAATCCCGATGCAGAAAATGGGGTGAACAACTGGACAATAGAAACGGGAATTATCGAATCTCTTTCGGATGGAGAGTGTGCCGGGGAGGCTCCGCATAGTGGTACTTTTTATTTCGCTGTCGGTGGTCTCTGTGATGGAAATGAGACAGCGTATTCGGAAGTATACCAGAATGTGAATGTCGGAGATTTTGCTGATAAAATTGATGAAGGAATGAGTGAAGCTATTTTTGGCGGCTATTTATCCAATTTTAGTGGAAGTGATGTACCGACGATGAGTCTGGAATTTTTAGATGATAATTCCAATGTCCTTGCTCCTTCCATCGTATTGAGTACCACCAATGATAATTGGACTTTATTAGAAAATAATGAAGTGATCCCTGCGTCAACACGCTTTATAAAAGTAATACTCACAGGCACCCGGAATGCCGGAACAGACAACGATTCTTATTTTGATGACCTTTTTGTGCAGATTGATACGGTTGAAAATGTGGAATGCTCTGAAGCTCCCTTACCTGTCGAATTACTTTCTTTTGATGCCACATGTCTGGAACGGTTCATATCTTTAAGTTGGCAGGTAGCCGTAGAGTCTGAAATCAAAGTATATGAAATCCAAAGAAGTGCGAATGCCAGAGATTGGGAAATTGCCGGAACCATGTATCCCAGTTCCTCCAATCAATTGGTCAAATTATACGAGTTTAGAGATTTTACCAGATCGGAGGATTATCAGAATTATTATCGAATAAAAGTTCTGGAGGAAGATCTTTCTTTTTACTATTCTGATATTATAACCGATAATTGCGGTCAACTCCAACCCAACATCAAACTGTATCCCAATCCTTCTTTTGGAGACTTACTCTATTTGGATATCAATGGTTTTTCAAATACTGCTGCGGAAATCAGCGTTTCCAATCTACTTGGGCAGGAGGTTTATTTTTATAAAACAACTTTGAATACCGGAAGCAACAGGCTTCCAATCCAAACTTCTTCCTGGGCACCTGGATATTACAACATCACTGTAAATACCGCCCAATGGCAATGGGCTGGCAAAGCAATCAGGCAATGAGTTTGAGACGTTTCACTATGAGCGTCGGGTTGATAGATATTAGTAGGAGGTTACTTGATCACGATGTATACTTCTTCAAGGTTTGAATTTGCTCTTCGATAGCCTCTTTAAATTCGGTTTTTAATCTATCAATCAAAGTTGCCACCGGAAGCACATCCTTGATTGTCGTCACTCCCTGGCCTGCTGACCAGATCGTTTTCCAAGCCTGGGCTTCCGCTTTTTCAATATCCAGTTCGCTTCCAAAATCGACCTTCGCTTTTTTATTCCAATGTTCTTCCGTAATCCCAACCGCTTCCAGGCTCGGGCGAAGAAAATTAGCACTTACGCCGGAAACCGCCGCGGTATACACGATATCGCTCGCTCCGGTATCAATGATCATCTGGCGGTAATTTTCCGCTGCCCGGCTTTCTTCTACGTTGATAAAACGAGTACCCATATAAGCCAGATCGGCACCCATCTGCATAGCCGATGCAATATCCCTCCCGGTACTAATACAACCGGAAAGTAGAATCGTTTTTTTAAAAAAACTTTTGACCTCCGCTACCAAAGACATAGGATTTATCGTCCCTGCGTGACCACCGGCACCTGCTGCTACGAGTATCAATCCATCCACTCCGGCCTGAGCAGCTTTTTCGGCATGACGGCGTTTGATCACATCATGAAAAACTAATCCGCCATAGCTATGTACCGCATCGATAAGTTCCGAAACAGCACCTAGCGATGTGATAACCAAAGGCACTTTATGCTTAATACATATTTCAAGATCGGCCTGAAGTCTTGGATTAGAATGGTGAACAATGAGGTTTACGCCAAACGGAGCAGCCTTCTTACTGGTCTCTTTTTCGAATTGGTCGAGGTCTCTTTTTATCTCGATCAGCCATTCTTCAAAACCTTCCGTAGTCCGCTGATTTAAAGCTGGAAAAGTTCCGACAATACCATTTTTGCAACATTCAATTACCAACTTTGGCCCCGAAATAAGAAACATCGGCGCTGCCACCGCAGGCAAGGATAATTCGTTTATAAAAGATGCTTTTTGATACATACATTTTTTTTTAGAGGTGAGGAGTGAAGAGTGAGAGGTGAGAGCCAAGTGCGACCTCACCCCTCACCTTTCACTCCTCACCTCTGTGTTAAGTTACTTCAAATAATCCCGCAGCGCCCATGCCGCCACCGACACACATGGTGCTGACAACATATTTAGCGCCACGTCTTTTTCCTTCGATCAAAGCATGTGCAACCATCCGCGATCCGCTCATGCCATAAGGGTGACCGATAGAGATTGCGCCTCCGTTGACATTGATTAACTCGTTTGGAATACCCAATCGATCTCTGCAATAAATGACTTGTACTGCAAAAGCTTCGTTCAATTCCCAGAGTCCGATATCACTTATTTTTAAGCCATGTTGTTTTAATAATTTAGGAATGGCGAAAACAGGACCGATCCCCATTTCATCCGGTTCGCAGCCAGCGACAGCAATTCCCCGGTAGATTCCCAAAGGTTCGATACCTCGTTGCTCCGCCATCTTAGCATCCATCAAAACACAGGCAGAAGCGCCATCTGACATTTGGCTGGCATTCCCTGCGGTGATGCTACCGCCTTCCGTGACGAGTCGTAATCCATTTAATCCTTCGAGCGTAGTACCTGGTCGGTTTCCTTCATCCTTTGTCAATGATGCCTCATGAAAACTAATTTCTTTAGTTTCTTTATCCATTACGCCCATAAGGGTATTGATTGGAATGATTTCCTGGTCAAACCTTCCGGCTTCCTGTGCAGCGGCAGTTCGCATTTGGCTTTGAAAACCATATTCATCTTGCTGCTCCCGGCTGATATTATAGCGTTTGGCAACGATCTCTGCAGTTTGCAACATCGGCATATAAATATCTTTGTGAAGCGCTACCAGTTTTTTGTCCACCATTTGATAGGTGTTCATGTTTTGGTTTTGGACGAGACTAATAGATTCTAGTCCTCCGCCTATTGCGATATCCATACCGTCATACATAATCTGCTTGGCGGCTGTTGCGATCGCCATCATCCCGGAGGAACATTGACGATCCATTGTCATACCACTCACGGTGACCGGAAGGCCTCCCGCCAATGCTGCCATACGACCAACGTTTGCGCCGGTAGTACCCTGAGGCATAGCGCAACCCATGATGACATCATCGACTTCTGCCGGATCAATCCCCGCCCTTTTTACGGCTTCTTTGATTGCCCAGCCGGCCATAGTGGGTCCCTGGGTGGCATTCAATGCGCCTTTATAAGCTCTCCCGATTGGCGTCCGGGCGGTCGATACGATTACTGCTTCTCTCATTTTATATGCTGGTTTTAAAAAATTTATAGGTTTAATCAAAAAAAATCCCCGATGCTTGCGCCGGGTGTACACGTAAGTGGGTTCACCGAATCAACTAGTCACTAATCGACTAATTAACTGATACTCCGTCCGCTTGCGGCGGGCTAGTTCATTATTTACTACCAGGCATCCACATACCTGCCGCTTCCCATTTTATAATCTTCTTCGGGAATACTCTCCAATGCATTGGTAATCCATTTTCGGGTATCTTTTGGATCAATTACTTCATCAAACTCCAGGGCGGCAGCGGCATTGATTGCTTTCCCTTTTCGATACGCCCCCTGTACTAATTTTTCATATAAAGCTTCCTGTTCTTCCGCATTTTCCTGGGCGTCCAATTCTTTTTTAAAACCTAATTTTACAGCACCTTCCAACCCCATTGCACCAAACTCTCCGGTAGGCCAGGAGACCGTAAAAAAGGAGCTGTGTAAACTCCCGCCGGCCATAGCCATAGCGCCCAAACCGTAAGCCTTTCGTAAAACAACAGTGAGGATGGGGACTTGCAAAGAGGCGCCTACCAAAAACATTCGGGAAGCATGGCGGATCATTCCCGTTTTTTCACAATCAGGTCCTACCATAAATCCGGGGACATCACATAGCGAAACGATTGGAATACCGAAAGCATCACATAATTGCATAAAACGGGAAGCCTTGTCTGCTGCATCACTGTTGATGGCTCCTCCCAAATCTTTTGTACTATTGGCAATGATACCTATCGATTTTCCTTCAATCCTGGCAAATGCAGTAATCATGTTTCTGGCAAAATCCTTTCGAAGTTCCAATACCGTATCTTCATCACAAAGCCTATGAATTATTTTTAAAACATCATAAGCAAACTTTCGATTTTCAGGAATCAGGGATTGCAGGTTTTCCTGATCAGCACATTTCCAGTCTTTTACATCCCCCTGAAAGTAAGAAAGATATTTTTTTGTAATACTAACTGCTTCAGCTTCGTCTTTCACCAAAACATCAATCACGCCATTCTTGGTTTGCATAGCTGCCGGACCTATTTCTTTGGGATGAAATTTTCCTAGCCCGCCACCTTCGACCATGGCAGGACCGCCCATACCTATTGAAATATTCTCCGTAGCAATAATGACATCGGCACAACCGGCGATGGCTGCATTGCCTGCAAAACAATATCCGGATGCAATCGCAATACGGGGTACTTTTCCACTGAGCCGGCAAAATTCAACCCAGGTAGTGAGATCTAGTCCACCCACACTTATTGGGGTGAAATCTACATCGCCGGGACGACCGCCTCCACCTTCTACAAAAAAGACAATTGGTTTTTTTGCTTTTCGAGCTATAGTAAGGAGCCTATCCGTTTTTTTATGATTGAACCCGCCTTGCGTACCGGCCAATACGGTATAGTCGTAGCTTAAGACAAGACATTTAGCGGCTTCCTTACTGAATAAATCGCCGTTGACAGATCCAATACCTGTAACTAAACCGTCAGCTGGCGTATCCTCTATTAATTCTTGATGCGATTTTCTCCCACGCTGAGCAGCGACGATCAAAGATCCATATTCCAAAAAACTATCCGGATCACAAAGGTCTGCGATGTTTTCACGGGCAGTTCTCTGGCCTTTATCATGCCTTTTTTGGATAGCTTTCTGGCGATTTTCATCTTTTAAATAAGATTGCCGTTCGTGTAATTCTTCAAGATTTTTATGTTTCTTTTTATCTGAATCTTTTTTCGCCATTTTAAGCTTTAAATATTTTTCTTAAAATTTTTCAAATTGTCGACCTTGTCTGTTAATTCTATTTTGTATTCCCTTTCATAATCCAGCTCTTCCTGAAGACTAGGGTTGTTTCCATATTGATATAACTCTTTTACTGCGGCAATTGTTTGTCCGCTATTCATAAAGATCTGTTCCTAAGTGCATCGGAAGCTGTTCTGCTCCAACTCTTTGAATTACAGGCTAGTGATTACTTTTCCTATGATTGGGCTACGCCCAAGTGATCAACCTACGGTCTTGTGAGGTCGCTTCGGAGCGATTCCACAAGACCGTAGGTCGATCACTCATCACATGCAAAGCGATTACCTTTTAAGGTTGAGCTTTTCTTGTGATTGCCATGCTTGGAGCTTGCCCCGAGGTAATGTTATAGAAAAAAATCCCTAGCTTTATGGGATGAAAGATAAGCACATCATCTGAGGTAGTTCATTTTAAAAATAAAAAAAATAAAAATGTTTAAACTAGAAGGACAAGTAGCAATAATCACAGGAGGTGCAAGAGGCATCGGAGAGGGAATATGTAAAGTTTTTTGTGATGCAGGGGCGACTGTCGCCTTGTGGGATGTTTTGGATGTCGGACAAGAAACTGCCGACAAGATTGCTGCTGAGGGCGGTAAAATCTTCTTCCAAAAAGTAGACATTACTAATAGAGCCGCTGTACAAGAAGCAGTGGACGGAATGGTGACCCAATACGGCCGTATTGATATTTTGATCAATAATGCCGGGGTGATTCGCGACCGGTCGTTTATGAAAATGACGGAAGAAGATTGGAACATCGTAATCAATGTAAATATCAATAGCTTGTTCGTCACGGCCAAAGCAGTATTGCCGCATATGAAAGAGGCAGGCTATGGACGTATCATCTCTGCCTCTTCGATCAATGCAATGGCTGGTGCTTTCGGGCAGACAAACTACACGGCATCTAAAGCAGCTATTCAGGGATTTACCCGCTCGCTTTGTAAAGAGGTAGGAAGATATGGAATCACTGTCAATTGTGTCGCTCCAGGTTTTATAAAATCAGAAATGTCAGACAGCATGCCGCCTGATGTGATTGAAGCCGGAATAAAAATGATTCCTGTCGGTCGTATAGGAACACCAGAAGACATGGGACATGCTTATTTGTTTTTAGCCTCTAAAGAAGCTGGATTCGTAAGTGGCATAACACTCCATGCGAATGGCGGTGCTTATCCTATTTAATAGTTGTACTACAAGTGAGCATCAAATCATCCTTGAAGTTGACTTATAATTCGAAATGATAAAAAAAGACTTGTAGTACAAATTGTTTATTTTTAAAAAATAAAAAATATGACAGATCAGATATTAACACAAACACCCTATTCCACAACCTTCAAACA
>JBLHJZ010000007.1:0-22647 GCA_047619515.1 Saprospiraceae bacterium
AATAGTTTCCATCGCCCTCCTGCGCCTCCCGAAGCCAGAAAGGCGTGGTGCTTTTTCAACATTTGCACGATATGATCCTGGTTTAGCAACAGCCCTTGCTCTGCCATTAACCTTATTTTTTGGTAATTAATACTGGAACAATCACTGCCTTTTTGGGTACTTAGTGGAAACATCTTTTCAAATGATAAAGAAAGAATATTTGTTTTCATTATTCACAAATAAGTGTTAAACAGTTACAAATATAACCAAAAAAGATACAAATAAATAATTCTATCCTTTCGAACCCTTTCTTTTCCAGGAATCGTTTAGATTTAACAACACAATTCGTCGACAAATAGACATCAGCTGTAAACTTTGGGAAAATAAACCTGCGTTTATACTTATTTTTGGCCTCAAACTAAAATTCCTATTATGAATATAAAATTTTGGATTACCAGCATCCTTATTTTGAGCTTATTCTTCGGTTGCGATAAAAGTAAAAAAGCAGCCCAAAGTACTCCAATTGTTGCTTTCGAACAACGAAATCTTGATACCTTGGTGGTTTCTGCTCCCAAAAAAACCATCGCTGTTCCAAAAGATGAGGATTACACTTTATCTCCTTACCACCCAAGTTACACCCTGAGGAATGACTTGATCCATACTAAATTGGACCTAAGGTTTGACTGGGAGAAACAACATGTCCTGGGTAAAGCCACCCTTACCTTAAAACCTTATTTCTATTCAACGAAAATACTTTCCCTGGATGCGAAAGGTTTTCAAATCCATAGCTTGACGATGCAGGGTAGTAGCAAGGAATTAAAATATGCCTACGACGGTGGCGTTTTAACTATCGACCTTGGGCAAACCTATTCCGCCGATGAAGAATACACCATTTTGATGGATTACACGGCCATGCCTGCCGAAACAGGTGGGCAGGGAGGAAGTGCTGCTATCACTTCTGATCAGGGGCTTTTCTTTATAAATCATGATAAAAGTGATCCGAATAAGCCGATGCAAATCTGGACTCAGGGTGAAACAGAATGGAATTCCCGCTGGTTTCCAACTATCGACAAGCCTAATGAGCGCTGTACCCAAGAGACTTATATCACTGTAGAAGATCGTTTTGAAACACTTTCAAATGGTTTGATGGTTTCTTCTAATAAAAACAACGATGGAACCAGAACCGATTACTGGAAAATGGATCAGCCGCATGCGCCCTATTTATTTATGGTCGCTGTTGGAGAATTTGCTGTTGTAAAGGATAACTGGGAAGACATCCCCGTAGATTATTATGTCGAACCAGCTTTTAAAGATCATGCAAAGGATATTTTCGCACATACTCCCGAGATGCTTGGTTTTTTCTCTAAAAAACTAGGCGTCCGGTATCCCTGGAAAAAATACGCTCAGATAATAGTCAGAGATTACGTTTCCGGTGCAATGGAAAATACGACTAGTGTTATTTTTGGAGAATTTATACAAAAAACAAAAAGAGAACTAATTGATGATGGTAATGATGCGATCGTTGCACATGAAATGTTTCATCACTGGTTTGGAGATTTTGTCACCTGTGAAAGCTGGGCAAACCTTACCATGAATGAAGGTTTTGCCAATTATGCCGAATATTTATGGTACGAACACAAATATGGGAAAGACAGAGCAGACAGTCATCGCCGAAGTGAGTTACAAGGATATGTTGGGTCTGTTAGTCAGGGTGGTGCTCATCCGCTGATCCATTTCGGACATGATGATAAAGAGGATATGTTTGATGCACATAGTTATAATAAAGGTGGGCTGGTGCTACACATGCTTCGCAATTATGTGGGCGACGAGGCTTTTTTTGCTGGCCTCAAAAAATATTTGACGGATAATGCCTACAAGGCTGTTGAATCGCATAATCTTCGCCTGGCTTTTGAAGCAGTAACGGGAGAAGACCTCAATTGGTTTTTCAATCAATGGTATTTTAGTGCCGGGCACCCGATTTTGAATATTAATTACGATTATGATGCAGCAGCAGGAAAAATAGGTGTTATTATTCAACAGGAGCAAGATCCGGCAACTAATCCGCCGATTTTCAAATTACCTTTTGCTATTGATGTTTATATTGGGACTGGCGTACCTATTCGTTATGAGGTCTTTATGGATCAGCGAGAGCAAACTTTCTCTTTTGATGTGTCTGAAAAACCAAACCTGATCAGTGTCGATGCAGAAAGAACATTACTTTGCGAAAAAAGGGATAATCAACGCGACGAAGCACTCATTCATCAATATCGAACAGGAAAAAATTATCAACTTCGCTACGATGCCCTTCAAGCATTGGGTGGCAGCAAAAATCCTGCTGTCCCTGGCGTATTCGAATCAGCACTGGATGATAAATTCTGGGAGCTCCGATCGAAAGGACTTTCTCTTTTAGAAGAAAAACCTACATCTGGTATTATGGCAAAGATAGCGGCCTTAGCTAAAAATGATTCGCATTCTGTCGTTCGATCCGCTGCTTTACAAAAACTGGCAGATTCTGGGGATAAACAATATATTACTATTGCCAAATCTCTGATGGATAATGACCAGTCTTATAGAGTAATTGCTGCCGGGCTCAATACTTTGTATAAACTTGATCCTAAAGAAGCGGAATCTTATGCTGTCAAATTGGAATCCATTGAAAATGTTCAAATTATAAATGCAATAGGAGATATTTACGCAAATAGTAATAATGTCTCTAAGCTTTCCTTTTTTCAGAAAAACATTAAAAAAGTAGATGGCTATAGTGCTGTTAATTATTTTGAAAGTTATTTTGCCCTCCTAAAGTTAGCTGACAAAGTGACCGTTACGAATAATATTGTACCACTCAAGGATATTTCGACCGATATGGGGCAGTCTCCGTGGAGGCGCTTCGGCGCTATGAAAACCTTAAATGATATGAGAGGATTCTATCTTGACCTGGCAGACAAAAAAGAAGATGAACTGGTAAAAAATGAACTCCAGAGCAACGCTGCCGCAATTACCCGTATGATAGAGGAGATCAAATCCAGGGAAACAAACGACCAGTTAAAAGCGATTTATAATAATTTCTAAGCTTTTTTGCTTTTTACTTTGAAAAACAGGGTGTTCTTTACCATTTTTTAGGGAAAAGCCCCTTGATTTTCACCTTGCGAATGCCTAATTTACGATTGTCTTAAAAAGATGTTAATCAATCCTATAACTGCAACTCACTTTTTTTAAATTCGTATTAGACCCATAGCTTGTTTTTTTGAGTATTTGAATCCCTTAAAATTCCCAGCTGGTTAAAATACCGGCAAAGGAAATGAACTGATTTTTTACGGATTGATAATATCAATCGTTCTGTTTTAGTTAAAAACGCTGTTTTCGAAATCTTTTCAAAAAAGGAGAGGTTCCTCTGGTGTAGATTTGGTTTTTATTCAAAGAAATAAAAAAGTAGCATAATGGCAATGAAAGATAACTATCAGTTGTTGATAGAAAAGTTAGATGAATTTACCCGGAAATATTATATCAATCAGCTGATTCGTGGATCCCTCTATAGTGTAGCCTTAATTCTGGCTCTTTTCATATTAATGAACTTCCTGGAATATAATTTTTATTACGGAACTGCCGGAAGGAAATTACTCTTCTATTCTTTTATTGGAATAAGTTTGGCCGCCCTTGGTTTTTGGGTGTTTGCCCCTTTGCTGAGATATTTTCGATTAGGTAAAGTAATTGCAAATGAACAGGCGGCTGCCATCATTGGTGAACATTTTACAGATGTAAAAGATAAATTACTCAATATCCTTCAGTTGAAAAAACAAGCGGACACCTCCCAGAATGCTGCTCTTTTAATTGCCGGGATCAACCAAAAAACCGAGGAAATTAAACCTGTTCCTTTTCGCTCGGCTATAAACTTGAATAACAATAAAAAATATCTTCGCTATACCTTACCGCCTCTCTTGTTATTATTAATCTTACTTTTTGCTGCACCTAGTATAATTACGGACAGTACTGACCGATTGATTCATAATAATAAAGAATTTGAAAGAGCTGCGCCTTTTCATTTTTTTGTAGAGAATCAGGATCTTTCCGTTGTTCAGTTTTCTGATTATTCACTAAAAGTAAAAATAGAAGGAGAAGTTTTACCACAGGAGGTTTTTATTGATATTGACAACTATCATTACCGGCTTACCAAAGAAGAAGCGAATATTTTCTCTTATACTTTTAGTAATGTTCAAAAAGATACAGAGTTTAAAATATTTTCTAGTGGTATTAACTCTGAAGATTATAAGTTAACTGTTTTGAAAAAACCAAATATTCTTGGTTTTGATATTAACCTGGATTATCCGGCTTATACTAAAAGAAAAGACGAAAAAATTTCCAATATCGGCGACCTTGTAGTTCCTATGGGAACTAATCTCGATTGGGTCTTTAATGCTGAAAACACGGATGACATTGCTATACGCTTCTCCGGAAAACAAGAACTCATTCCTGCCGAACGTTTTGATAACGAGTTATTCACTTTTAAAAAGCAAATGCTCCGGGATGAAGGTTATAAAATTCTTGTTTCGAATAAAAATCTTCCAAACGCTGATTCTGTAGCCTATTCCATTACGGTCATTCCTGATCTTCAGCCAACGATCTCCGTTGAAAAATTCGTAGACAGTACCGATTCAAAACTTTTATTTTTCATTGGAGATGCCTCTGACGATTATGGTTTATTAAGCCTTTCTTTCAATTATAGACTTCAAGCTTCAAAAGGGCCACAAGCTGAATTGAAAACGATTAAAATGAAAAAACCTGCGGGCAGACAAATTCAATATGACTACACCTGGGATATTAGGAATTTGGAGTTAAAACCAGGAGATGAGATTTCGTATTACTTTGAAGTTTATGATAATGATGCCGTCAATGGTAATAAAAATGCACGGACTAATATCATGACTTATAAAAAACCAACCGTCGAGGAGTTTGAAGAATTAGAGGAAAAGAACAATGATGAAATCAAAAAAGATTTAAAAGACTCCGTAGAAGAGTCCAAGAAAATAAAAGAAGATTTTAAAAAGCTTCGGGAAAAATTATTGCAGGAAAAAGAAATGGATTGGCAGTCCCGTAAGGAGCTGGAAAAATTGATGGAACGCCAAAAAGAACTGGAAAAAAAGATTGACGAAGCGAAAAAGAATTTTGAGGAGAATATGAAAAACCAGTCTGAGTTTAGCGAACCCAACGAAGAACTGCAAAAAAAGCAGGAAAAAGTGCAGGAATTGATGGAAGATCTAATGAGCGATGAGATGAAAGATTTGATGCAACAAATCGAAGATCTAATGCAAGAGTTGGAAAAAGATAATGCACTCGAGATGATGGAAGAGATGGAGATGAATGATGAAGAACTGGAAATGGAATTGGATCGAATGCTGGAATTATTGAAGCAGCTGGAGGTAGAAAAAGATATGCAGGATCAGTTGGAAAAATTGGAAGAACTTGCTAAAGAACAGGAAGAACTTGCGGAAGAGACAGAAAAACAAGAAGACAAACCTGAAGATCAGCAAAGTGCAGAAGAAAAACAAAAGCAGGAGGAGTTAGAGAAAAAACAGGAAGAGCTCAATAAAGAATTTGAAAAAATCCAGGAAAAACAAGAGGAACTGGAAAAGAAAAATGAGGAGCTGGAACATCCTAAGGATACTGGTGAAGACACTAAAGAAGAGATGGAGGAAATAGAGGAGGAAATGAAAAAGAGCCAGGAAGAGATGCAACAGAACGAAAACCAAAAAGCGGCTAAGTCTCAGAAAAAAGCTGCACAAAAAATGAAAGATATGGCTAATTCTATGCAAATGCAGATGCAGTCACAGGAAATGGAACAGATGGAGGAGGACATGGAATCCCTTCGACAGTTGATGGAAAACCTTATCGGTCTTTCTTTCGATCAGGAAGGTCTCATGAATGACATTACCTTATCCAATGTCAATACGCCAAGATATGTTGATCTTGTCAAAGAACAATATAAACTGAAAGATGATTTCAAACTAATCCAAGATAGCTTACAAGCTTTGAGCAAACGAGTGGTTCAAATAGAATCTTTCATTACCGAAAAGGTTACAGATATAAAAGTGAACATAAAAGACGGTTTGAAAAATCTGGAAGAGCATAACGAAAGAAAAAAGAATGATGCAAGTGTCAACCAGCAACAAACGATGAAAAATGTGAACGATCTTGCTTTGATGCTAAGTGAAGTGATGGAACAAATGCAGCAACAAATGTCTAGTATGATGTCGGGAAGTCAGATGTGCAATAAGCCGGGAGGGAAGGGAAGCTCAGGCAAGAAACCTTCCGATAAACTTTCTGATGGTCAACAAGGCTTAAATGAACAAATGAAACAGATGAAAAAAGCCATGCAAGAAGGAAAAGGGAATTCAAGCAAGGATTTTGCAAAAGCAGCCCAAAAACAAGCAGCACTTCGAAATGCGCTCAGAGAATTACAAAAAGAAAAGAAACAAGGCGGGCAGGGTAAAGCAGCTCAGGAATTGCAGGATATTATTGATCAAATGAATAAGGTCGAAACAGATCTTGTCAATAAGCAATTGACCAATGAGATGCTGAAACGACAGCAACAAATTCAGACCAGACTACTCGAAGCCGAAAAAGCAGAACGCCAAAGAGAGTTTGATCAGAAAAGGAAAGCAGAGGTTGCTACTCAAAAAGATAGAAAAATGCCTCCTTCTCTGGAAGAGTATATCAAAAAAAGGGAAGCAGAAATTGAAATGTATAAGCAGGTTTCTCCTGCATTGAAACCCTACTATAAATATCTTGTAGAGGAATACTTTAAGTCGCTTAAGAAACAATAGTATTTTTAAAACAAAAAAAGCCTGCGCTCGTAAAGTAGTGTGCACTCAGTTGCTTTGAAATTTAATAAATTTCGTCAAAAATGAGCAGTAATGCTATGCTAACATTAACTTCAGATCCTAAAAATATCGCTCGTGTCGAAACCTTCGTCGAAGGTTTGGTGAATAAATATCAGATTAGCCCTGATATCTACGGCAATATTCTTATTAGTCTTACCGAAGCGGTTACGAATGCCATTATTCATGGAAATCATAAAGACATTTCCAAAAGAGTGTGTGTAAAATTGAAAAAACAAAAGGATTTAATTGCATTTATGATCTCTGATGAAGGCGGGGGATTTGATTTTGATTGCTTACCTGATCCGACTTCTCCTGAAAATTTATTAAAACTCGGCGGTCGCGGTGTTTTTTTGATGAGGCAATTATCTGATGATATTGTTTTTTCCGAAAACGGAAGCACTGTAGAAATTCGTTTTAACATATAGTATCCAAAACCGATGGCCTCTTTTAAAAATCTTCCTTTCGAAAGTGAAGAAGCAATAAATTTTCATAACGAAGAGATTGATCTGGCTTTATCCGATCAAGACAAAACCAGTGCCTGGATAAAGTCTGCAATCCTGCAGGAAGGCAGGAAGCTAGGAAATCTCAATTTCATTTTTTGCTCTGACACCTATCTCCATAAAATCAATGTTGACTATTTAGATCACGACACCTTAACGGATGTGATTACTTTCCCATACAGTGACACCCATATCGAGGGTGATATTTTTATCAGTATAGATCGCATTACAGAAAATGCAAAATCTTTTGCCGTTTCTGTTGATGATGAATTAAACAGGGTTATCATCCATGGCGTTTTACACCTCATGGGCTATGGCGATAAAAGTGCAGAAGACAAGCATCAAATGACCTTAAAGGAAAATATCTATCTTTGCCTTCTTAAAGGAATGTCTTAACCAATTAAGCGGTAGGAATCAAAAACTAAAAATTAGCAGGATTCTTATTCCTCTGTTTCTCCAAACCATATAGATAACCAATAATAATTCAAGAATGAACGATGTATTTTTCATTCCAACTTTTTATTTTTTAAACAATACTAAAAAAGCATGAAGGTTTTAAAATTTGGCGGTTCTTCTGTAGCAAAACCCGAAAGGATAAAGGGTATTTTAGAAATCCTTAAATCCTACTACTCAAAGGGAGAAAAATTTGCCGTTGTTTTTTCAGCATTTGGCGGCGTGACTGATTCCCTAATTGAAATGGCCAGGCTTGCCGCTGATGGTGATGAAAGTTACCTGCCTCTTTTCGAAAGTTTTAGAGAAAGGCATAATAATACGATTGAGGAATTACTTGACGACAATTTTAAAAACCAGCTACTTCCAAGCCTCCAGAAAAACCATACTGTTTTAAAAAATCTATTAAACGGTATTTTTTTAGTTCGGGAAGCTTCTCCCAGGACTATGGATTATGTCCTTAGCTTTGGAGAGCGCAGCTCTAATTATATTATAGCAGGTGTATTGCGACAACACGGCATCAATGCCAGTTATCTTGATGCCAGAAAGATTATAAAAACAGATAAAGCCTTTGGCTCTGCTGTTGTAAACTTTGAATTGACTTTTAAAAATATTAAAGAACATTTCTCACAAAACCCTGAAATACAAATAGTTACAGGTTTTATTTCTTCTTCAAAAGGTGGATTGACAACCACTTTAGGGAGGGGCGGCTCTGATTATACTGCCGCTATCATCGCTGCCGGTCTTGATGCTGCGTGTATCGAAATATGGACAGATGTCGACGGTGTTTTGACCGCAGATCCCCGGAAAGTAAAAAAAGCGTTTCCAATAAAAAATATGACTTATGGAGAAGCTATGGAGATGTCTCATTTTGGTGCAAAAGTTATATATCCTCCAACCTTACAGCCAGCATTAAAAAAAGGCATTCCGCTTTTTATTAAAAACACCTTCAAGCCAGCGCTTACCGGAACATTTATCTCTAACAAATCAGATTTGGATGGTCACCCGGTAAAGGGTATCTCCTCTATAAGTAATATTTCCTTGCTCACCCTTCAGGGCGGAGGCATGTTTGGCGTTCCCGGTATTGCCGCCAGGTTATTTAGCGCTCTTGCCCGGGCAAATATCAATATTATTTTAATTACCCAGGGTTCCTCAGAGCACTCCATCAGCTTTGCTGTTCAACCACAAGTTGCCAGGAAAGCTAAAAAAAGAGTAGAGATTGAATTCGATAATGAAATAAAATCAGGCTCGGTAGACCCTGTCAAACTGGAAGAAAATTTGGCTGTCGTAGCCATCATTGGAGAAAATATGCGGTATCAGCCTGGTATTGCTGCAAGGTTATTTCTGGCGCTTTCTAAAAATGGTATCAACTGTATTGCCATTGCGCAAGGTTCTTCCGAGCTCAATGTCTCGGTGGTCATCAATAATAATCATGAGAGTAAAGCACTCAATGCTTTGCATGAATCTTTCTTCCTTTCTGATACCAAAGAGTTACACTTATTTATGATGGGCGTAGGTTTGATTGGGAGTACCCTGATCAAACAAGTCAAACAACAAGGCGCTTATTTGAAAAAGCACCGGTCACTCGAAATCAAAGTCATTGGATTGGCTAATAGTAAAAAAATGATTTTTGATGAAGAAGGGATTGATTTGGATCATTGGAAAGAAGCCCTTGATGATGGCTTGCAAAAATCTGATTTGCCCACTTTTGTTGACAAAATGAAAGCACTAAATTTATCAAACACCATTTTTGTCGACAATACTGCCAACCCGGCTATATCCAATTATTATGAATCTATCCTTGACGCAAGCATTTCTATATCTACACCAAACAAGATAGCTACCTCTTCCTCTTACCTGCAATATCAACGACTGAAAACGATAGCTAAGAAAAGAGGTATACAGTTCATGTACGAGACGAATGTTGGTGCAGGACTTCCTGTCATTAGTACTTTAAACGATCTGATCAGTAGCGGAGATCAAATTTTAAAAATAGAAGGTGTACTCTCCGGTTCTTTATCCTTTATTTTTAATTCTTTTAACGAAGGGGTAAACTTTAGTGATGTTGTCAAAGAAGCTAAAACGCTAGGATACACAGAACCAGATCCAAGGATTGATTTGAATGGAATCGATGTAAGAAGAAAATTAATAATCCTTGCAAGAGAATCTGGCTATGCGCTTGAGCCTGAAGATGTCGAAATTCAAAATATTCTTCCTTCAGCTTGCCAGCAGGCAGAAACCATAGAACAGCTTTTTGAGGAACTTGAAAAAGCGGATAACAATTTTGAACAACTCAGAATCAATGCAGCTAAGGATAGTCAGGTGCTCAGAATGATCGCTAAACTGGAAAACGGAAAAGCATCCATTGGTCTCGAAGCCGTAGGTGCCAGCCATCCTTTCTTCAGTTTAAGCGGAAGTGATAATATGATTATCTTCACGACCGAACGATATAAGGAAAGGCCACTGGTCATCCGGGGCCCCGGTGCAGGAGCAGAAGTAACCGCTGCTGGTGTTTTCGCCGAGATTATTTCTATTGGAAATTATTTGTCTTAGTTTGGGCATAGTCAGCTGGCACCTAGATTTATTGACATACGAGCTTATGGGCAACAAAGTAGTCAAGGATCTAGGTAGTCAAGAGGTCAAAAACCTAGTAAATTCTTGACTCCTTGGCCATTTGACAACTTGACCGCTTATTTTAATAAATGATCAAAAGTTGATGTGTCAGTTAAGCTAGAAGTTACCAACTTACTTTAAAAAATTATAATACACTGATATTCAATTACTTATAACAAAATGAGCGTAGGAATTAAAGTTTTTGCCCCCGCCTCTGTGGCAAATGTGGCTGTTGGTTTTGATATTCTCGGTTTTGCCTTAGAAAAGCCCGGTGATGAAATCATTGCAACGTTTTCTAATACACCAGGACTAAGGATTACGAAAATTACCGGAGATAAAGGTAAGTTAACTTACGATTTGGAAAAAAATACTGCTGGTTATGCAGCGATGAAAGTATTGGAACATTTAGGAGAATCGGGCCGAGGTATAGAAATGGAGATCCATAAAAAGATGCCCTTTGGTAGCGGCTTAGGATCAAGTGCAGCATCGGCAGTTGCCGGCGTCATGGCAATCAATGAATTATATAGCCGGCCACTTACCAAAAGAGAACTATTGCCTTTTGCTGTATTGGGTGAACAGATTGCAGATGGCGCATACCATGCGGATAACGTAGCTCCTTCTTTGATCGGAGGAATGATTATGATCAGGGATAATCTAACGCTTGATTACCATAGACTCCCTGTTCCAAAAGGAATATATGCAACTCTTGTTTATCCTCATATCCAGATTCTCACTAAAGATTCAAGGGACATTTTATCTGACCAGGTAAGTCTTCAAAATTGTATCCACCAAAGCGGCAATCTTGGCGGATTGATTGTCGGCCTTTATAATGGTGATATTGGTTTGATTGGTCGTTCTTTGCAGGACGTAATAATAGAACCTCAACGATCAAGATTAATTCCTCATTTTGACAAAGTAAAAGATGCGGCACTTTCCGCTGGTGCTTTGGGCTGTAGTATTTCTGGCGCAGGCCCCTCTATTTTTGCATTAAGTGCTAATAGTTTGATTGCCGAAAATGTAGGCAATGAAATGCAGCGTATATTTTCTGACGCTAATATTACATCTACCCTTTATATTTCCCCCATCAATCAAGAAGGCGCTGTACTTTTATAATCACACTAAACTATTGGTTTCTTGTTTTAGTACTAAAAAACAAATACAAGCCGATAGTATAGACTAAGAACATTAATAATGAAACTATATAGTACTCAAAATCCCAGTTCTTATTTTTCTTTAAAAGAAGCGGTTATCAAAGGTTTACCTGATGACAATGGTCTTTTTATGCCGACTGTCCTACCCTCTCTCTCCGGTGATTTTATTTCCAACCTTTCAAAATATTCTTTCTCTGAAATTGCTTTAACGGTTGCAAAAAACCTAATCCAGGACAGTATTCCTATATCGGCACTGGAATCTATTATTTTTAATGCTATTAATTTTCCGGCTCCGATAGTCCAATTAGATGACAATCATCATATTCTGGAACTTTTTCACGGGCCTTCTTTAGCATTTAAGGATTTTGGTGCGAGATTTATGGCGCAGACAATGAGCTTTTTCAATAAAGATGAAGATAAGGAATTAGTAATCCTTGTGGCTACTTCTGGTGATACAGGAGGAGCTGTCGCTTCAGGTTTTTACGATACGCCTGGTATTAAAGTAGTCATACTCTACCCTAGCGGTAAAGTAAGTGACCTTCAGGAGAAGCAATTAACGACTTTAGGTAAAAACATTACTGCTTTAGAGATTAATGGCACTTTTGATGATTGCCAGGCATTGGTTAAACAAGCTTTTTTAAATAAAGATTTGACGCAAAGTATCCGTCTGAGTTCTGCTAATTCAATTAACATTGCCCGATTGATTCCACAGTCCTTTTATTATTTTGAAGCTTACAAACAAGTTGATACTTCCCGAGACGTTGTCTTTGCAGTGCCTAGCGGAAATTTTGGTAATATCACCGCTGGTTTATTTGCTAAAAAAATGGGGCTGCCTATACATCATTTTATTGCTGCAACCAATGTTAATGATGTAGTCCCTCATTATCTAAAAATGGGTAGTTACGAACAAAAGCCCTCCATTGCTACCATTTCTAATGCTATGGATGTTGGAAACCCTTCAAATTTTGCGCGAATGCTTGATTTATATGGTTCCACGTGGAACAATATGAAGGAGGAAATATCAGGATACAGCTTTAATGATGATAGTACACGTTTAGGAATAAAAGAAGTATTCGATCGCTACGCTTATATCATAGACCCTCATGGTGCGGTAGGATATCTTGCTTTTAAAGCTTATTTGGAAGAAAACCCTGGTAAGCTGGGGGTTATCTTAGAAACCGCCCACCCTTCTAAGTTCCTAGATGTTGTAGAACCAGTGCTTAATACTACTATTGACGTTCCTGAAAGGCTTGCCGTTTTAGCAGATAAAGAAAAACAAGCTACTTATTTAGAAAAAGACTTTAGCTCATTTAAAGACTGGTTATTGGATAATTATTGATAAAACTTGATACCTTTCTTTATTATTCCGTATACTATTGGATATTATGCACAAGCCCTTGGGGTAGGTTGTTCAAAATTCGTAGGTAAAGTTGCGTTGCGTTGTGACTTGTATTCATTAGGGAATCCAGAAAACCCCTACTTTACAATAAAAAATAATCCTAAAGGGATTTAAACCGGTGGTATGAAAACTTCTTTTTATTAACCACAAAGTGGTTGAATACCCATTTAAATATAATTAAACCCCTTAAGGATTCCTTCCGCCTTTTTTTAACCCACCGATTTTATCGGTGGCTATTCACATTAAATCCCTTCGGGATAAAAGCGTAAAGTAAAAACTGCTGGGTCTAATCAATCTTTATTGACACTCAAAAACAGACGCAACTTTCTATTGGAGTTTTGTACACCCTCCCCTTGAGACTTCGACGTGGGCTCAGTCGGACATTTTTTCTTTTATATAGCGTACTAAATATTAAACATTAAGGTCTCCTCTAAATTTTAAAATCCCCGGGTCTAGACCTTTTTATGCTATGTATAGCAGTATGATTATTCCGCGATCTTTTGGGTCTACTTTTCCACACAGCCATACATTTCGCTTAATCCCGCTTCTCAGCCTCCTAAAGAAAGAGCTTACGCTACTGAGAATATTCAACAACCTTTATCTCTGCCCTCCAGCTTCTAAGAATGACTATAGTCTTCTCAGTAAACCTGGACACTTAAGGGAAATCCATACTCAATACACCGTTTATGAAAGACCCTTGCTTTACCATAAATGCCTATCTGAGTGCTGCTTTGCTTTTTTTTTGTTCCACGTGGAACATTCCCGCTGAGTATTGTGGCAGCCCTTATCATTGTTCCACGTGGAACAAAGGTTAAATAACGCCGATATTTGGTCTAATAATTAACGAAATTCAACAATAGATATCCCTATCTTTGTTTTTAAAAATTTAAAACCCTTAATATGAATACCAAAAAGTATATTTTAGCCCTCTGTTCGTTATTTTTTTTTATTGGAACTAATGCACAGGAAAACACAAACACCAATAAATTCAAGCAATTAGGGCAAGAACTCCCCACTCCCAATGTTTACAGGACTGCTTCAGGCGCTCCTGGTCATCTGTACTGGCAACAAAAGGCAGATTATAAAATGAACATTACCCTTGATGATGACAATCAAAAGGTCTTTGGAGAAGAAATAGTAACTTATCACAACAACTCTCCCGATGCATTAAGCTATCTATGGCTCCAATTAGATCAGAATATGAGAGCTAAAGATTCGGATACCTATAAGATTCAAACCAATGAGCTAGAAGACAAAGTCAGCAGTAGAGAGCTCAAGCGTTTTTCAACCGATTTTGATGGTGGTTTCAAAATAGATCATGTAAAAGATATCTCCGGAAAAGATCTTTCCCATACCATTAATAAAACCATGATGCGAATTGATCTTCCTAAGTCTCTAAAAACAGGAGAAAGCTTCTCATTTAATATAAAATGGTGGTATAATATCAATGATCGTATGAAAATGGGCGGTCGTTCAGGATTGGAACACTTCGAAGAAGAGGACAATTACCTTTATACAATAGCTCAATTCTTTCCGAGAATGTGTGTATACAGTGATGTGGAAGGATGGCAACATAAGCAGTTTCTGGGAAGAGGTGAATTTACCTTGACCTTTGGAGATTATGAAGTAGATATTACGGTCCCTGCCGACCATTATATCTCTGCAACAGGAACGCTTCAAAATGCTAAAAACGTTTTAACAAAGAAGGAAATAAAACGACTGGAAGAAGCTAATAAAGCTTTTGAGCAACCTGTATTTATAGTAACACAAGCAGAAGCAATAGAAAATGAAAAGGAAAAGACAAATAAGAAAAAGACCTGGTCTTTTAAAGCTAAAAATGTAAGAGACTTCGCTTTCGCCTCCTCCCGCAAATTTATATGGGATGCTATGGCAGTAAAACAAAGTGACGGAAGCGTTGTCATGGCTATGTCTATGTATCCTAAAGAAGGCAATCCTCTTTGGGAAAAATATTCTACAAAAGCCGTTGCGCATACCTTGAAATGGTATTCTCATTATACTTTTGATTATCCCTACCCTGTGGCCTGGTCTATACATACCAATAGGATCGGAATGGAATATCCCATGATCTGTTTCAATGGTGGAAGACCAGAAATAGATGGCACCTATGGTGAAAGAACAAAATATGGAATGATCAGTGTAATCATACACGAGGTTGGACATAATTATTTCCCAATGATAGTGAACTCTGATGAACGACAATGGACATGGATGGATGAAGGCTTAAATTCTTTTATCCAATACCTTGCAGAACAACAATGGGAAAGAGACTACCCTTCCAGGAGTGGAGAGGCTCAAAAAATAACCCGTTATATGGGAGGAGACAAATCAAAAATATCTCCGATAATGACCAACTCAGAGTCTATACATCAGTTTGGCTCTAACGCCTATAGCAAACCCGCTACCGGTCTTAATATACTTAGAGAGACCATCATGGGACGGGAATTATTCGATCATGCATTCAAAGAATACTCAAATCGTTGGAAATTCAAACACCCCGCCCCTGCCGATTTGTTCCGGACAATGGAAGATGCCTCCAGTGTTGATTTGGATTGGTTCTGGCGTGGCTGGTTTTTTACTACCGATCACTGCGATCTCGCATTGAAAAATGTCAAATGGTACCAGATAGATTCTAAAAATCCCGAGGTAGAACTAGCTGCTAAAAAAGAAGCCGATCAAAAAGCACCAAGGAATATCAGCAGTATACGTAATGAAAAAGAAATTGCAAAAACCTATGATGAAATTGATCCGTCTCTAAATGATTTCTATACAGAATATGACAAGTATCAATCTACCATCTTAGACAAAGAGGATTATGATAAATATATTTCTTCTCTCTCTGAAGAAGAGAAAAGCACGGTCAACGCTGGCAAAAACTATTATGAGATAGCTTTTGAAAATATTGGCGGATTGACTATGCCTCTTATTCTACAATTTGAGTATATAGATGGCTCTTCAGAAGTTCAAAGAATCCCCGCAGAAATATGGAAAACTGAACACCAGGAGGTCAAAAAAGTATTTATTACAGAAAAAGAAGTTAGGCGCATTGTATTAGATCCCTTTTTAGAAACTGCTGATACAGACACTTATAATAATTACTTCCCAAGAGAACAACAGCTTAGCCGGTTTGAGCTGTATAAAGGCAGGGAAAGAAGAGGAGGCGAAAATACAATGCAAAAAGAGAAACGGGCGAAAGAGAAAGCAAATAAGAAAGCGTCTGGCACGGACTAAGCTCACCTGAATGAACTACCCTACCCAGAGGTACGGGGTTGCAGCCCGCTTAACAAAGCCATAATAACTAGGTAGTCACTGTATTTTTGAATTAAGCTAAGAATTGACACGAATAAATACATTTTCACATTCTTAAAAATTCGTGTTAATTCGTGGCTTTGTTTTCATTCTACGTTCGCCGACTCCCGAGGCAGAGCCTCGGAGAATTCGTTTGATTAAAATAAAAAAGCGCGCTCGGTAATACCAAGTGCGCTTTTTTTATTAAATACTATTTCGTTTTGCTAAGATTCTTTACTTCGAAGCTAAATCATTTAGGAATGACGCTAAAATCTCGTTAAACACCGCAGGTTTCTCCATCATAGGTGCATGCCCACATTCTTCTACAAAAACTAGCTTAGAGCCTTCAATGAGTTCATTAAATTTTTTGCCGACAAACGCAGGGGTTACATTATCTTCCCTCCCCCAAATCAATAAGGTAGGTACCTGGATCTGATGAAGCTTATCACTTAGGTTATGACGTACCGCCGTCTTAGCCGTAGCTATAATTCTAATCGCTTTATTACGGTCGTTCACTATGTCATAGACCTCATCTATTAGCTCCTTGGTAGCAATTTCAGGATTGTAAAACGTAGCCTGCGTTTTTGTTTTTATAAATTCATAATCCCCTCTTTTTGGAAATGTAGATCCTAATGAATTTTCAAAAAGCCCGGAGCTTCCTGTCAATATCACAGACGCCGTTTTATCGGCATTGCCCAAAGCATAAAGCAATGTAATATGGCCACCAAGAGAATTTCCAAGAACATGTACTTTCTCAAAGTTTTTATACTTTACAAATTCTACTACATGATCTACCAATCCTGTAACGGAAACTTTTCTTATGGGCATCTCAAAAATTGGTAGCATTGGAACTACTACATTATAATTTTTCCGAAAGTGGTTTATGATTCCCTGAAAATTACTGAGTGCTCCGAATAAACCGTGAAGAAGCAATAACACTTCTCCATCTCCGCCGGTCTCTATATATCTAAAATTATCTTGTTCCTTTATTTCGTAGTTCATTAAATATTATATGGTTAAAAAAATAATCACGCAAAGTTAACATATTTCTTCCTTTACACCAATATAAAAAAACATCCTAATACTAAATAATAAATTTGCTTTTTTTAAAGAAAACTCATTTTCACTGATTTGTAAATTAATTGTTAAGGACTGTATTTTTTGCTATCCTGTACCCAAACCAGTATAAAAATATAAAACAAGCTTTATTTATATTTTTCCCTTTATTTATATTGGCATAAATTAATCATAAATATCTAATTATCAATATTTTATAAATTTATAAAAAAATAAAACAAAACCGAAAGAGGTAATATATAAAAATAAGTGCTTAATTTGTTATTAGTCCAAAAAATCGCTTTTTTATGCTTAATTACATTTAAAAATGTAATTTTTATACAACTTTACAAAACATAAAATGTCGAGGCATTGGGCTCTATCGAGACAAACCTTGTAGGTATTTATCAAAAATAACGAAAAAAAATTAAGCCATTCATGCTGATTAAAAAAGAAACCTACGCTTTTTTAGCCATGTCCAGCAATAAGTGTGATTTTAGTAAAATCGTTATATCATTATTCCTCCCCTCAAAAAAAAAATATGAAGATTAAAGAAATATTACTTTTTACAAATGAACTACCTAAGCAAAAAAAGTTTTTTGAAAGTGTTTTAGGCTTTGACTTATTAGAAGAAGCGAGCTATAGATTTAGTATTCAAGTTGGATGGACAAAATTAGTATTCCAAAAAAGCAGGGAAAATTATAAATATCATTATTGCTTTTTGATTCCTTCTAATAAATTAGAGGAAGCAATCATTTGGCTTAGCAAAAAAACGAACCTTGTAAAAATAGAAAAAGAAAGGGTCATCCAATATTTTGAAAATTGGAACGCACACGCTATTTACTTTTATGACGGTGCCGGGAACTTGGCTGAATTTATAGTCCGCCACAATTTAAAAAATGAAAGCCAAAAGAATTTTGATTTATCTCAAATTCTCGGTGTCAATGAAATAGGAATGCCTACTAATGATATCAGAAAAATTAATCAGGAAATTGAAAAAGATACTGGTTCAAATTTTTGGAAAGGCAATAAGGAAATATTTGGAACCAATGGTACACCCGAAGGCTTGTTTCTCCTGGTCAATAACGAAATTAAAAAAACTTGGTTTCCTACCGAAATGTTCACACAATCATCCCCTTTCGAAATTTCAATAACCGTCAATCAAAAGAATTATTTCATCAAATTTAAAAACCAGGAAATTGTTAAAATAAAAAAAGGATAAAAACACGTAAAGACAATACTTTTTATTAAATACATATAAAATAATTATCTTCTCCACATAGTTATCCACACCTATTGGCTATCCGTTTTTACCGTCAAAAAGTTAATAAAAAGCATCGCAGTTAACAGTAATAATGCGCCAGCCTGATGCAGTACTCCCCAGTCCACAGGAATACTCCCTCTACAATTCAAAACAGTTATAATTCCAAGGGTTATTTGGATTACCAACATAGTTATCCACAGATTTAGTCCTCGCCTTAAAAGTGGCGTAATTTTAGATTTAATACCCTTAAAGAAATACCATAATCCAATGATTATCAATAAGTAAGCAGTACTTCTATGTAGTACCTGAATTAGGGTAGGCATAAACCCGTTTTTGTCATAATCAACAAAGTTATCCACATTCCATTCCGCACTATCAAATAAAACCCCCGGAATGAAAACACCATTCATATCCGGCCATGTTGGATAGGATAAACCAGCCTTCATTCCTGACATGATTCCACCCAAAATTATCTGGCCTGCCAGCACTACCGAAATAGCAATCCCCCACCTTCTTAACATCCTATTGTTAATAACTTTTGTATTTTGAAAATACAAGCCATATATTACCCAAAGCAGGTAACCATAAAGTATAAAAGCGAGAGAAAGATGCATGGTCAATTTATAGGCATTGACCCAAGGTCTTTCTATCAATCCACTAGCAACCATGATCCAGCCTAAAGAAGCTACCAATGCCGCTAATAAGAAAACAATGACAAGTTGTCTTGAAAGTTTCTTCGAGAAGCGCTTCGAGAATAAAAAGAATAAAAACGGAAAAAGAAATACAAAACCCATTGTCCTTGCCCACAGTCGGTGAGCATATTCCCAGAAGTAAATAAATTTGAACTCCGACATACTCATCCCTTCATTAATTTGCTTATACTGAGGGGTGCCTTTATACAATTCAAAAGCTTCTCCCCATTGGACACTATTTACAGGAGGAAGTGTGCCCGTCACTATCTCCCATTTGGTAATAGAGAGACCTGACCCAGTCAATCTAGTGACGCCTCCAATCACTACCTGAAAGAATATCATAATCAAGCCAAGTACTAACCAAGCCTTAACTGTTCGTCCAACCGCATTATGACTAATGAAAAAATTTTGCATTGATATTTTTTATTACACAGATTTTTTGAGCGTCTGACCTATTTCCGGCTTTTAGCTTTTAGCCCTTGATAGTTGACTTCCCTTGATTGCATCCTAAAACGCACATGATAGAAGCCAAGGCTAAGAGCTAATAACTTGAATCAAGTTTCCGATAATAGGTCACGCACGCAGATTTATTTATTATTAAAACAATAGAATACTCCAATCGGTTTTAAGAAGCAGCACAAAGATAATTGCTTTTTCGAAAAAACTTTTTCCACACTCCTGATCTACTATTAATAATAATAATTTTAAAATTAAAAAAAAACTCCCCATCATCAGTGGTGTTAGTATGTAGATAAAAAAGGAGCTTAATCTTATGTAAAGTAATAGTTAATAAATTGTCTTTGCTTTTCAACATATACCCAACATTATAAAGATTGGGAAATCAGTTACTTAGCTGATTATTCACAAGAGGTTGGTAAGTTATCCTATTTATAACTTTTCACGTAGAAGTTTTTCAAAACACCAAATAGAATGTCAATAACGTGAGCCAAATAAACAAAATCAGCCAGATATAATATAATATTATATTATAATTATTAAAATTCTTAGTAAGTGTTTATAACTTATACCTTTATCCACCAGCTTACCAACAGTCGTTGTTTAAATCTAAATTTCATAAGTGCCTGTGTATGATTTATTTATGAAATTGCGAAAAAACACTCGTTAGTAATAAATTCTTGCGAAAAATTCTTAATTTCGGTCAGAGACGTAAAAAAAGACAATGTGTAAACGATTTTCATTTAAAACGACAGAAGAGAAATTAGAACAGGAGCTGGGTATTCCTTCTACCAATAACATGCGGTGGAGTTATAATGTAGCGCCTACCCAACATACTTATGTTATTCTAAATGATGAGCCATATCTCCTCCAATATATCACCTGGGGCTTGATACCCTCCGCTTCCAGAGATGGCAAAAATGAAGGTAAACTAATTAATGCACGAAAAGAGGGAATCGGAGTGAGTTCTTCTTTCCGGATTCCTATACGATCGCAGAGATGCCTGGTTCTTGCGGACAGTTTTTACTGTTGGCATAAAGAAGGAATCAATGAAACGCCATATCGGGTCGAATTAGAAGATCAATCCATCATGATGATGGCAGGCGTTTGGGATGTCTGGTATAATGGTGAATATGCGGTCAAAAGTTTTTCAATTATCACCAAACCAACTACCGGTAAACTAAAGGAAATCATACCAAGGATGCCGGTCATCATCATTAATAAAGAAGTGCAGTCAAATTGGCTGGAAGATATTGCATTGTCCAAAGTCCAAAGTATCATCGATGCTAAGGATGGGGGTAACTATAAATATTATAAAATATCTACGGAACTTCAGTCTATTCAGAAAAATGATGCAAGCCTGCACAAACCAGCCTGATTAATTTAGGCCTGTCCTGAACAAAGTTGAGGAAATTAGAAATTAGGAATGAATAATATTTCTAATTTCTAATTTCTAATTTTAAATTTCTAATTAATATATAATGCGTGTTGTAATACAAAGAGTCAAAAATGCTTCTGTAACGATCGATGGAAAAGTAAAATCAGAGATTGATAAAGGTTTATTGATATTACTAGGTATCGAACCCGCCGATACCCAGGCTGATATTGAATGGCTTTGCAAAAAAATGAATAGCCTCCGTATATTTAATGATGAAGAGGGAATAATGAATCTTTCCATTCAGGATATAAAAGGAGAATACCTGGTCGTCAGCCAATTTACTTTGCATGCAAGTACAAAAAAAGGCAATAGACCTTCGTATATAAAAGCAGCTAAACCCGATTTCGCTATTCCTATGTACGAACAGTTTGTAAAATATCTGGCGGAAATTTCCAATCTCAGCATTTTTACAGGCGATTTTGGCGCTGATATGAAAGTAGCGCTACTCAATGACGGGCCGGTAACTATTATTATGGATTCAAAGACTAAAGAATAATGACGATACAAGCAGCACAAAAAATGGTAGATGAGTGGATCAACTCCATCGGCATTCGCTATTATAATGAACTGACGAATACCGCAATTCTCGCAGAGGAAGTTGGTGAAGTAGCCAGTCTCATGGCACGAATTTACGGGGAGCAATCTTTCAAAACAGCAGCAGCAGCAGCTACCGCTAAAGATGATCTGGCAGGGGAAATGGCGGATGTTTTTTTTGTATTGATCTGCCTCGCCAACCAGACAGGAGTCGATCTCACCGAAGCCTTAAAAAATAATTTGGACAAAAAAACAATAAGAGACAAAGATCGACATGCTAATAACGAAAAGCTGAAGTAGGCTCTAACCTCTCCTGGCAATCGCAAGAATGGCTTTAACTCTTCAATTTTTTGAATTATAGGCTAGTGATCGCTTCGCATGTGATTGACCTACGGTCTTGTGATGTCGTTTAGGAGTGATGTAACAAGGAATATACAACCACCATGTCACCTACGAAGCGATCACCCTTCGGTTGAGCTTTTCGTGCGATTGCATTTCTGACCTCTCGTTTATTCTTCTTCCAGATCTTCCATAATCGCATCCATAATATCATCATCACTCTCCGATATAGGGAATATATTGATATTTTCGAGTATTGGCTCAATATTTATAGCAACTACCTCTTCCTCCGTAATATCTTTAAAAGGAGAAGATTGCTGATGAATTTTAATCAGGCGGGAGGCGAGGAATCCACTTAACAACAAAGTGAAAGTTGCAAAAACCATCAGCCACTCATAATATTGCTGGAGGATAAAAAAATCGTAAATACCATGTAGTAGCACTGCAGCGCCTAAGCCTAAGCCTAAATTTAATAATTTATTTTTTTTATCAAATTTTGCAATCCCGGTAAAGTAACCCATTACGATAGCAAAAATAGCATGAGCAGGTACAGCAGTAAACGCACGAATAATAGTAGTGCCGGTTCCAAAGCGAC
>JBLHJZ010000008.1:0-20650 GCA_047619515.1 Saprospiraceae bacterium
ATAGGTAATTGTTGTACAATCTTAAAGAAAGGAAAGATAAAGCAGGGATATTTTAAAGCCATGTCTTGACTAAGACAGAAACCAGAGGTGAGGATACAGGAGTGAGGGGTGATTGGGTGAGGGGTGAGAGGGGCGCCGAGTCCTCACTCCTCACCCCCTCACCTCTCACCCCTGTCACGCCGGGTACTCCACGAAATTCCGCGGTGTCTCATAAAGCCTGATCATAAGTTCATATTCGTTACCTAGCTTCTCAGAGAGAATTTGCCAGATGACATAGCAGATGTGTTCAGCGGTAGGGTTGAGATTTTTAAACTCCTTGGTATCGAGATTGAGGTTTTTATGGTCAAACCGGTCTTCGATTTCTGTTTTGATCAGTTCCTTTAAATTTTTCAAATCAATAAGATAACCCGATTCAGGATCGACTTCACCGGTGACTTTTACTTCCAGCTCATAATTATGTCCATGATAGTTTGGATTATTACAAACGCCAAAAATTGCGCTGTTTTTTTCGGCTGACCAATTCGGGTTGTGTAACCGGTGCGCCGCATTGAAATGAGCTTTTCTGAAAACTGAAATTCGCATATGTTAAGACTTATAGGTCAAGGGTCATCGTTCAGGAACCTGGATTTTGACCTAGGATCCTTGATTTTATTGACCTTCCCCTGTTTTGATATCAAAATTAAACAAAATCACCCTGACTAAGTTGAAAAGAATAGGTAAAAAATATAAGCATTTGTAAATCAGAGTTTTACGGAAAACTACTTTTAAGTTAAACATAAAATATGTAATTTTACCCAAATGTCAGAAATGGCTTCGATATATCAATTTAAAGTAGAAGGAATAGACGGGAATGAAATTAGATTTGAGGATTTCAAAGGTAAAAAAATACTGGTGGTCAATGTAGCTTCTCAGTGCGGTTACACCCCCCAATATCAGCAATTAGAAGAACTCTATAAAGAGTTTAAAAATAAAATGATAATAATCGGGTTTCCATCCAACGATTTCGGAGGCCAGGAACCCGGTACAAATGCTGAAATCAAGACCTTTTGTACACTAAATTATGACATAAGCTTCCCTATGGCGGCAAAAGTCAAAATAAATGAACATCCGGTTTATCAGTGGCTAACTAAAAAAACGCTCAATGATAAATTGGACAGCCAGGTAGCATGGAATTTTCAGAAATACCTGATTAGTGAAAATGGACAATTGGTTACTTTTTATCCTTCCTCAGTAGACCCACTAGATGAAAAAATCATCGACTGGATCCTTTCTTAGCCCGTTTAAAAGATAGATTTATCTATTTTTTAAACAATACTTAGCATATCGAAGCGCTTTCCGACTTGGTTTGGTATATGATTAAGATTTAAGTGTAAGGCCAATTCCTTATCCTAAATCCTAAATCCTAAATAAAAAGCGTATGCTTTTCCGTGATATCATTGGTCAAAAGGATTTAAAACTGGAATTGATTGAAATGGTCAATACAGAGCGGGTACCTCATGCGCAGTTGTTTTTGGGGCCTCCGGGAAGTGGTAAACTGGCACTGGCAATTGCCTTTGCGCAGTATCTGCTTTGTGAAGGCGATAAAAAAGAAGATGCCTGTGGGGAATGTGCCTCCTGTTCGAAAGTTCAAAAGCTTATACTTGCTGATCTTCACTTTTCGTTTCCCTTTATTGGCGCAAAGAACACAAGCAACAATTTTTTATCAGAATGGCGACTGGCATTGAAGGATAATCCTTATATGGATGTCAATCAGTGGCTTCAATTGATAGGTGCAGAAAACAAACAAGGAAATATCAATAAAGAGGAGTGCCTGAATATTATCAGAAAACTCAGCCTCAAATCTTTTGAAAGCAAGTATAAAGTACTCATCATGTGGCTGCCGGAGTATTTGGCTAAGGAAGGAAATCGCCTGCTAAAGCTGATTGAAGAGCCACCAGAAAATACATTTTTTATACTCGTTGCCGAAAATCAGGAATTGATACTCAATACTATCTTATCGAGGTGCCAAATTGTAAAAATTAACCAACTTAGTGACGAAGATGTCGTAGAAGGAATAATGAAACAGGAGTCGCTGAGTATTGAACAGGCCAAAAGTATTGCCTATATGGCCAGCGGAAATTTTAACGAAGCACTTCAGTTGGTGGACAAAAAAGAGAATGATAACGCAAAGTTATTCCTCGATTGGATGAGAATCTGTTATAAAGGCAATGGAGCAGAAATGGTTCCCTGGGTGGAAAATTTTGCAGGGATAGGTCGCGAAAACCAGAAACATTTTTTAAGATACGCATTACATTTTTTAAGAGAATATATGCTGGTCAAACTTACAGGAGATCAAAACCTGAGGTTACAAGACCAGGAATTAAAAACTGCAATTAACCTCACAAAGGTGATCGAGTTGCACCAAATTCAGGAAATATCAACACTGTTTGACGATTGTTATTATCATGTGGAGCGGAATGCAAACCCTAAGGTGCTATTTCTGGATGCATCCATTGAGTTGAATAGAATTTTAAAAACGAAAACGGGGAGTCAGGTAGTTAAGGAGGCTTAAGGTAATTAAGGAGCGTTAAGAATCGGAAAACTTAACGCTCTTTAATCAGCCTAACTCACCTTAACCTCTTACCCCCACTTAAATACATTTAAATATGGCATGTTCAAGTTGTGGAACAAGTAAAGACGGTAAGCCAGGTGGATGTCAGAGTAACGGAGGTTGTTCAACAGGAGGTTGCAACCGGATGAATACTTATGATTGGCTGGCTACTATGGATATACGGGACAATGACGGTTTTGATTTGGTCGAAGTTAGTTTTAAGAATGGATCTAGAAAAAGCTTTTTTCATAACCCTCCCCATACCCGCGCCATTATTGGTGATATGGTGGTAGCAGAAGCGGCGAATGGTTATGATGTCGGGCATATTTCATTGACCGGTGAACTTGTTCGGTTGCAAATGAAAAAGAAGAGAGTTGCAGACGATGCAACGCTTCAGAATGTGCTCCGAGTCGCTAATCAGCGGGATATCGAGAAGCTACATGAAGCACGAGCTATGGAAAGAGAGATGATGATCAAAGCACGAATAATTTCCAGGACGCTCGAGTTAGATATGAAAATCGGAGATGTAGAATTTCAGGGAGACAAACGAAAAGCAACTTTTTATTATACTGCAGAAGGACGAGTGGATTTTAGAGAACTGATTCGACAATTTGCAAAAGACTTTAGAGTCAAGATCGAAATGCGGCAGATTGGTGCCCGGCAGGAATCTGCGCGAATCGGGGGCTTAGGGTCTTGTGGTCGGGAACTTTGTTGCTCCACCTGGCTGACCGATTTCAAATCCGTATCTACCGCCGCTGCCCGATATCAAAACCTGGCAATCAATCAGTCTAAACTTTCCGGACAATGTGGCCGTCTCAAGTGTTGTCTCAACTATGAGCTGGATTCCTATATGGATGCCTTAACTCATTTTCCGAGACATGCAGAGACGCTTAAGACTGAAGTTGGAAAGGCTGTTTTGATCAAAACAGATATTTTCAAAGGCTTGATGTTCTATATTTATACCGATGTAAAACGTAAAGGAAAATTTTATTCTTTGTCGCTTGACCGGGTAAAAGAAATTCTGGCTTTAAATAAAAAAGGACAGTTCCCTCCTGATTTAGTAGATTTGAACACGCTCGTAGAGGAGGAAACAGCAGATGATTACGGAGCAGATGATTTAGTAGGCGTCATTGAACTACCGCCGGAAGAACGGAGAAAGCGTAAGAATCGTCGAAATAAAGGCAGTGGGAGAGGATCAGACCGGGGGGCAAATAGAGAACCGGACAGGAGAGGAGATCGGAGACCAGAAAAAGGACCTGGAAGAGAATCGGGACGTGGAGGAGATCGAAGACCACCAAGAACAGCAGGAGATCAGCAAAAGAAAGCTACCGGTGGAGAGGAACAAAAGAAAGCTACTGGTGGAGAGGAACAAAAGAAAAGCACTCCCGAAAATAAAGAAAGCTCAGCTAATAAGAATCGAAATCGAAATAGGAACAGAAACAGAAATCGAAATAAGAACAAAGGGAACGATAAGGGTAATGACCCTAAAAAAGATTAAAAGAAAGAAAGAATGAAATACGACGTAACTATAATTGGATCAGGACCAGGAGGATATGTTGCAGCAATACGATGCGCTCAATTGGGAATGAAAACTGCTATTGTCGAACGATATAGCACCCTCGGAGGTACCTGCCTTAATGTAGGGTGTATACCTTCGAAAGCATTATTGGATTCCTCGGAGCATTACCATAATGCAAAAGAAAAATTCTCAAGTCATGGGATTGACTTAAAAGACCTCAAGGTCAATATGCCGCAGATGATAAAGCGTAAAAACGAAGTAGTGGATCAAACCACGAAAGGCGTAGCGTTTCTGATGAAAAAAAACAAGATCGATGTTTTTTATGGCCACGGTTCTTTTGTCAATGCTAACAAGATTTCGGTTGAAAAAGAGGATGGCACCAAAGAAGAAATTGATACAGAGAAAGTAATCATTGCCACCGGGTCAAAACCGATTACTCCTGCAGCGTTTAATTATGATAAAAAACGAGTAATTACCTCTACCGAAGCACTGAATATTGACAAAGTGCCTAAGAGAATGGTCGTCATCGGAGGGGGCGTAATAGGACTGGAACTCGGATCTGTCTATGCTAGATTGGGAACAGAAGTGGAGGTGATCGAATACATGGATACCATCCTTGCCGGTATGGATAAAGATTGTGGCAAAGAGCTCCAAAGAGCAATGAAGAAACTGGGCGTGAAATTTCATCTCGGCCATATGGTGACTACCGTAAAAGCCACGGCTAAGAGCGTGACCGTTAAGTATAAAAAACGGGATATAGAAGAGGAACAATCTATCGTAGCTGATTATTGTCTGATTGCAATAGGTCGTAGTGCATATACGGATACGCTCGGTTTGGAAAACGTAGGTATCCAGGCTGATGACCGGGGCAGGATTGAAGTCAATGAACATTTGGAGACCAAAATCCAGGGAATATATGCCGTCGGGGATGTGATCAAAGGGGCAATGCTGGCACATAAAGCGGAAGAAGAGGGAACCTTCGTGGCAGAAACAATTGCCGGTGGAAAACCTCATATTGATTATAACCTCATTCCAGGAGTGGTATATACCTGGCCGGAAGTAGCCAGTGTGGGTAAAACAGAGCAGGAAGTCAAAGATTCAGGGCTAGCATATAAGGTCGGAAAATTTCCGTTCAAGGCATTAGGTCGGGCGAGAGCGAGTACAGATACAGAAGGGATGGTAAAAATAATCGCCGATAAAAATACAGATGAAATATTAGGTGTTCATATGGTTGGCGCCAGAGTGGCGGATATTATTGCGGAAGCAGTTGTCGCAATGGAATTCAGAGCATCAGCCGAAGATATTGCCCGAATTAGCCATGCGCATCCAACATTCACCGAGGCAGTCAAAGAGGCTGCGATGGATGCTACTTCAAAACGGGCTATGCACATATGACCAGAAGTGAGAAGTGAGAGGGGAGAGGTGGATGCCCTCACTCCTTACCTTTCACTCCTCACCTCTGGTTTATCTTTCCATCTCTCCAATCTTCTCTATCAGCCATTTCTTTGCAGCGAGCGCTTTACAATTGATCACTTGTTCTTTGATCTTGAGCAATGTGATCTGGTCTCTTGGCTGGACATCAGCCAGTTTTTTAGTAAAGCGTAAGATATTGATATATTGTTGTTTGACTTCTTTTGGGATTTTTCCACTTCGGCGGAGGTAGATACGGAAACTATCCACCAGGAAATCGAGCGCCAAAAATTCTTTGAGTTCGAAATAGGTTTTCAAGAGCATGAGTTTTCCGCCGAGCGAATAAATAACATTTTTGTATTCTACTTCGCGAAGTTGTTCGATGACTTTAGTGTATTCTTGTTGATGAAAATAAACTTTTGCAAGATTATAATTGCGATCATTATCCTGATTTTCTGGAGGAAGCCTGTCTGTATATTTTTGAATAAAACTTTCAACCCATTCAAATTCATTGATATGTAATGCAACAGTAATAATATTTTTATAATTCTGAGCAGTGATAAAATCATCTTCGACAATAATTTCTGATTTTACCTGATCTTTGTACAGGGCGAATAATTCTTTGAAATAATCAGACCGTCCCATATTGATCTTTGTATCAATGCAATAATTTCGCAAATGGATATAAAGGATTTTTAGATCATCATAGGCAAATTCTTCAAAGCGCTGATTGAGCACCTTTTTTAATTCGTGATAATATTTTTCTTCTTCGGTATCCAGGAGCATTTCCGTTACCAGATAAAAAGCCTTAATAGCTGCTTCTTCCATGTATTTACTCTCTTTTACATAGACTAAAAAAGAAGGAAAAAGGGTAATGTCTATTTCGAGAGAAATAATGTTTTTATAACCTAACAAATCACAATAGTTCTTCAATTTTTGGAGGATGTAAAAACAGTCAAGATGATAATCCGCATGGACAAAATTTTCAAAATTCTTCCTTTTCTTGCCGAGGAATTCCAGATTTTTATGGCAATTGAGTTCGATCTGAAAATTGTTGTAGTGAAATACCGTATTTCGGGATTTCAATTCTCCTTGCCTGGCTTTTGCTTTTCGAAGAATCCCGCTGAAATGCTTATCCAATTTTGGAGTATTGGTTGCACTCAGCATATTGGTTTCTATCAACAACGGTTGGTTTTTGTACTCCTTATAAGCCAGATAATTTAAAGCCATCTGGGTAAGGTCTGAACAAAGCCGACGCAACAAAGTATCATTATAGATGGTTTTACCAAAAACCTTCCGCCATACTTCTTGTTTCTTAATAAGCTTTAAGTCCGGATCAGTATTTCTCAGCTGCTCATTTAGAATATTGAAAAGCTTTACCTGCTCCTTGTTTTCGTTTAAAAAAGGAGATAGGAGGTATTTCTCAAAACGGTTTAAATCTACCTTTGAGAAGGAATTTAACAGGCTTATCAATTTGTTACTGAGCATTTAAGGGCAGGTTTGTCAAAAGTATATTTTATAAAAAAGTATAAATGAAGCTAAATATACACGATAAAAAATTGATAATCAATAAGTTGGATGATATTTTATTTTTATTTGTGATGTACAAAAAATATATTTTGTATTTTTATAATCCAATTTATAATTGCAATTTTAGATGATTGTTATTGGAAAAAAATAAAACGCCTTACATGAGATCAATCCTACAAAAATTCCAGGCTACCTTTTACCTCATTCTTGCGTTGTGCATCACTCAAAATGCGCTGAGCCAATGTGGATATGATGTATCATTAACCGCTACAGATCTCACGATCGAGGGTACTATTTTCAATACACAAACTTACGGCCCTGATATTCCACAAGAGATATCATGGTTTTTACCAGCAGGAGGATTCGTTTTTAGCAATGATCCTACTTTTGAGTTTTTTGCTACCTCTTACGGCGATTGCACAATATGTGTTGACTATATTGTAAGCCAGCAGGATGGCAGTAGTTGCACCGAAGTCATTTGCCGAAACTTCCGTTTAGTTGACCCCGCATTAGTTTGTGGTGCTAGTTTTGGTTTTCAGACTTATTCAGGACCCTCGGCAGTGCCCGGAGGGATTACTTTTAGTAATTATTCTACAGGCCCTTATGATGAATGGAGCTGGGATTTTGGAGATGGCAACGTTGATGCTCAATCTCAGGAAAACGTTTCTCATTTTTATCAGGTGAGTGGAAGTTACGAGGTGAAGCTTAGTGTTTGGAACGGCACCCCTCAGGATTGTTATGCTGAATATACCCAGGTGGTTGATGTTTTTATTTCGGATGATCCTTGCGATCAAATGGATTGCGTATGGCCAGGAGATACCAATAAAGACGGAACAGCAACGCTGGAAGATATGATCAATATTGGCGTTGGATTTGGAATGTCGGGAGAGCCAAGAGATAGCACCTCAAATAATTGGGCGGCACAATCTGCAACCGATTGGGGTAATGAAAATGCAGCAGGGGTAAATTATAAACATTTTGACTGTGATGGTAACGGAGCTATTGAAGTAAATGATATCCTTGCGATTCAGAGTAACTTTATGATGATGGAAAATGGGATGTCGATGACCTCGTCAGAAGGTGTTCCGATCTCTCTTAGTTTCGATGTGGATACAGTAGTTATCACAGAAGAAAACCAGGAACTGGAAATCAACGCCGGACTTAATTTTGGAAGTAGTGATGTCCCGATGAATGACGTTTACGCAGTAGTGCTTTACCTCACTTATCCAAAGCATTACGTGGTAGAATCGGCGCCTGTCGATTTTGATTATAATGAAAATAGCTTCTTCGGAGATTTTACGACCACATTGCCCATGGCTCGTAATATTCAGGAGGAAGGCCAAATGGATATAGTACTGACCAGGAAAAATAGTGCTAATATAAGTGGTCAAGGCCGGGTAGCTTCCGTTAAATTTATTATCGATAGTGATATTATTGACGGACGTGTTGAAAATGAAGGAGAAACATTTAGTATAGGGATCAATATTGTCAAAGCTATCGACTATGAGGGCAATATTATCGATATTTCTCTTCCTGCGGAAGCTACGGGAGTCTTTTTTCAAAATGGTATTCCTACCAAAACGATAGACCTTATTGATGAAAGCCGCGTCCGCATTTTTCCTAATCCGGTAAATGAAACACTCCAAATAATACTGGAAGAGCAACTCCACCCGAAAGAGATTGAAATATTCAATCTCATGGGACAACGTGTCATTTTTAGCGAAATGAATAATAGTAAATTAGATATCAATGTCAGCAAATTTCCTCAGGGTATTTATATACTGAAAGTCAAAACGGAAGAAGGAATTGCTAGTAAGCGCATTGTAGTAGAATAGAAACAAAAGAAGACTAATAATATAAAGCATAGTTTCTAAAGTGTAATTAAGGCCTGAATCCTCCCCGATCTCAGGCCTTTGTTTTACCTGTTGTTTGAGCAAAGAGCTTCTTTCTTTCTTGCATGCCACGCTCAATTAAACCACACTGCATAACGCTGCCTTCTCAATCCCAAAGCTAGTTTTTCTTCCATCTTGAGTGCTTCTGATCTTGTCATTGGATCTATATGATGGTATAGGCTGGGACGAAGGTAAAGACCATATTTCTGGACAATGTTAGAAGATAGTTTTTGGCCTTTCTTGTTTCTATATCCGCTCTTGTGCTGCTCAAATCGTTCCTTGGGAGTCTTGCTAGTCATACCTACATAGAGACACTCTAGCACGCCATTGAATTGTGGATTGGCCGCTCGAAATTTAGCATTATCGGTATATACCCGCTTAGATAATTCTATAACGTAAACGCGGTATATTTTTGACATGGATCAATTAGACGTTTACTAAACGTGAGGGTATTTTTTTTAAAATTGTGTATTAAAACGAACAGGAAATTGTGTTGGAATTTCTTCCTTAAGTTCTCCCAGATTCTGCCGCAGGTCAATTTCAATTCCTCTGGCAATAGTAGAAATCGGAACATCATTAGCCGTACCTTCAAAAGGATTTTCTCCCGTCCTGCCAATTCTTTCCATGGTATGAAATATCCAGGCTACAATGACATAAAAGGGGATGGAAAGCCAGACAAATAAGTCACCTATAATTGGGTGCGTATCAATAAAACCTTGTCCTATTTCAGCAAATTGAGGTATAAGCGCCAAAGGTAGCAATAATACAAAAGTCCACATGAAAAAATGATTGAGGGTAGCGAATTGCCTTGGATAAGGGAAATTTTTAATTCGTTCACTTTTGCCTTGAAGGGTGAAACATTCTTGAAGAAGAGCTTCTAATTCCAAAAAAGAAAACTCCCAAATGATACCTTGTTCTTTTAGTTTTCGCAGGTGATGAGATTGCTGGTATAATATTGCCGTCTGTTTATTGTCTTTGTCCATTACGTAGGCAAGGTCGCCTGTAGAAATATAAGGCTTCAAATCTTCTTCAACAGTGGAGTCTCGCTCTGGTGGTCTGGTATCCCATTCCTGATTCGTTTTATGATTTACAGTAGTCTCCCAGGGTTTGAGCACACGCATGGCATGGCGCAAAGCGGTCATCCAGGCAATGTGTCGATAGGTAAAAATTTTGATTTCATTTTGAAGCTCCTCTTCAGTCATCGGGCTTGAAGCATACTCGTTAGATAGCATATCTTGCACAAACATTCCAAAGGTTCTTGAGGTATTGACAATCCCTCCCCAAATTTTTCTTGCCTCCCAAATCCTCTCGTAAGCAGCATTGTTTTGAAATCCGATGACAAATGCCACAGCAGTGCCGATCAAGGCTAATGGCGTCCAGGGGATTTTGAGCCATTCCAATGCTAAAAAATAATAGGCAGACACCCAGGCAATAATAATCAGAAAAAACAAGAATGTTTCAAATCGGGTCCACCAGGCCATTTCAAAGGCGGAATAAGTTTTTTTTATAAACATAACAAGAATTGGAAGCGAGCGGTTTAATAATACTTGAACTTATAAAGGTAATTAATTATCCTTATATTCTTGAGACTCTGACCACGTCCTCACAAGCGAAGCGATCACGACATCACAAGGCGTAGCCGATCACTCCCTGACAAGCGAAGCGATCACCTCCTCACTTCCCACTCACGACAATGACAATTTCCCCTTTTATCTTCTTCTCTCCGAAATGTAGTTGTAAGGCTTCGAGGGTTCCGGTTTTGATCTCCTCGTGGAGTTTGGTGAGCTCCCGGGCGACACAAGCTAATCTTTCTTTGCCGCAGAACTCTTCCAGTTGTTTCAGGCATTTCAAAAGGCGATGTGGCGATTCATATAATACAAAGGTGTACGGTAATTCCGAAAGATAAATTAATCTGGTCTGCCGGCCTTTTTTATGAGGGAGGAAGCCTTCAAAGTAAAATTTGTCACAAGGTAATCCACTGGCCACCAAGGCAGGGACAAAAGCGGTTGCTCCAGGGAGACATTCTATTTTTATATCGTTTTGTACACATGCTCTGGCTAATAAAAAGCCAGGATCAGAAATACCCGGCGTACCCGCATCCGAGATCAATGCAAGAGTAGCTCCGCTCTGAAGCTGGTTGATCAGATAGTCAACAGAAGCATGTTCATTATGTGCATGATAGGATTTGAGCGGCGTTTCGATAGCATAGTGTTGAAGCAGTTTTTTACTGGTACGGGTATCTTCAGCAAGGATAAGGTCTACCTCTTTGAGGATTCTTAAGGCACGAAGGGTGATATCTTCGAGGTTGCCGATAGGTGTAGGAACAATATAAAGCAAATTAATTTTTTATTAAAAAGTGCTGCATAACAGAATATAAAACATAAGCCAAAATTACCAATGAAAAAGTCAACTCTTTAAAAAAGATCAAAAATACTACGCCAAGGATTAAGAATATAAAGCGGGATTCATTTCCCTTCCATTGGAATTTTTTGAATTTAAAGCTAATCATGGAAATCTCGGCAACTAACAAAAAGGAGAGCACTGCAATTATGATATAAAGCAACCATGGTTGGAGGATTAAAGCCCGGAGCCCCATAGTATCATTTGCATAAATTAACATTAATCCGGTAACAAAGACCGTTGCCGCAGGTGTATTCAGACCAATAAAATGGTCGGTTTGCCGGGTATCCAGATTAAACCTGGCAAGTCTCAGGCAGGCAAATAGGGAAATAATAAAACCAGGAATAGCCTGCCAAATTATGGCTCCGTCCGTTTCTGCTCCAAAGGATTTGGCTAACAAAATATACATAATAGCCCCCGGGAACACTCCGAAAGAGACCAAATCGGCCAAAGAATCCAATTCTTTTCCAAGTGGAGAATTTACTTTTAATATCCGTGCCAGCATTCCGTCACAGTAATCCGCTACTCCTGCTACCAAAACAAAGATAAAGGCGGCTATAAATTGCTCATTCAATAAACTGACGAGGGCACAGCAGCCGCTAAATAAGTTGATCAGTGTAATTATATTTGGTAGATGTTTTCGCATGCTAGTTTTAAGTGATCGGGCTTTATTAAATATCTGCCTGATTAATAACGTAAAAGTAGCATTTTTGATAGAGTATCCCTCTAATGTTTTAGTACTTTTGTATTTCAATGTACTTTTATCAATATTTAGATATGTTTCAAGCAATAGCAAGTGGATGGAAACGGTTGATTTAGGTAATTGTCGTTTGGACTCCTTTAAAACGACACTTTGTATAGCTATGATTCGTTTAATACCAAAACTAGTCAAATGAACAGTTTGATAAGAAAAATGCTACTACCCATATGGTTGTTGTTTTCAGGACTTGCGCTTTATGCCCAACCTGTAAATGATGAGTGTAATAATGCAATCATTCTGAATGATCTGAATAATTGGTGCTCCTCTCCAGGACAGTTCACCACAGTCGATGCCACTGCTTCGGCAGAGGCAAGTGCTTCTTGTTTTCCGCTCACGACGAGCCATGATGTATGGTTTGCTTTTATTGCCACCGCAAATACGGTCAATATTATAGTCAATGGAAATACCATGGCTAATGGTGGAACCTTAGAAAATCCTGAAGTGGCTATATACAGTGGAACATGTGGTGCTGGCCTGGTACAGGAAGAATGTATTTCAGATGCTGTTGGTAATAATACCGTAGAAACATTTGGAGGGCCACTGACCTTGGGCCTGACTTATTATCTTCGGGTAGATGCCCGAAATGAAAATGAAGGTACTTTTCAACTTTGTATCAATAATTTTAATCAAATCCCGGAACCTACAAGCGACTGCTTAGATGGCGTAGTCCTTTGTGATAAATCTTCTTTTACCGTACAAAGCGTGCTTGGCGCAGGCAATAATACCAATGAAATAGATCCGGCATCGTGTATTCAGGATGAAATCAGTTCGGTATGGTACCAATGGACTTGTGACCAGTCAGGGACACTGGCTTTTACATTGACTCCAAGCCAATCAACAGATGACCTGGATTTTGCGGTTTTTGAATTACCAAATGGAATAAATAACTGTAGCGGAAAGGAATTGATCAGGTGTATGGCTTCCGGAGAAAATGTGGGCGAACCTTTTGCAAATTGGGAACCTTGTACCGGAGCAACAGGCCTTAGTTTAGGAGATAGTGATACAGAGGAAGTGGCAGGTTGTCAGGCTGGTAATAATAATTTTGTGGCGGCTATCGATATGCAGGCCGGGGTGAGTTATGCGCTGATCGTAAATAACTTTAGTAATACGGGTAGTGGTTTTACTATCGAATGGGGTGGTTCGGGTACCTTCCTTGGGCCCTTGGCTGATTTTGTCATCAATCCGGAGCTGGGCGTGGCCTGTGAGGATGAGATAAATATTATAGATGCTTCTATTGATAATGCAGGAGATATAGTTAGTTGGAATTGGAATTTTGGAGCGGGTGCTATCCCTACTACGGCAAATACGGAAGGGCCTCATGATGTGTCTTTTAATTCTGTGGGGACAAAATTTATTGTACTTACGGTAGAATCAAGCGCGGGTTGTATTGTCACACAAGTATTAGAGTTGGAAGTGGAAGAATGTTGTGATCCGAATAGCGACCTGGGGATCAATTTAGTCGAGGCCATTGATCCTAATTGTAATGGTGAATCATCAGGTGTGATTACTGTAGCTGGAAGTGGAGGTTCACCCTTGTATGAATATAGCCTGGACGGAGAAACCTATTTTAGCTTGTCAAGTTTTAATTCTTTGCCGGCCGGAAGTTATAGCATATTTGTTCGGGATATAAAAGGATGTTTAGATCTGATCAATGTTACGCTTGTGGATCCACCGCCGATCTTAGTGGATGCAGGGGAAGATGTCACGATAGAATTAGGGTATGATACTGACCTCGATGCTATCGTTTCTCCCGGAGGAGCAATAGTCGATTATATGTGGTTTCCGGATTCCCTGCTTTTGAGTTGCTCAGATTGCCAGGATCCAAATGCTTTTCCTTCGAACACAACGGAGTTTACAGTGACGGTGACAAATCTCGATGGTTGTACTGCCGAAGATGAGGTGACGGTTCATGTTATAAAAAACAGACCGATTTATATTCCGAATGCCTTCTCTCCAAATGATGATGGTAACAATGATACTTTTATGGTATATGGTGGCCGGGGTGCCAGACAAATTCAGCTACTGCGTGTCTTCAATCGTTGGGGAGCCCTGCTCTATGAAGGGCGGGATATCATGCTTGGGGATGATTCGAGAGGCTGGGATGGTACATTCAAAGGGGAATATATGAATTCGGATGTATTTACTTATTATACACTGATCGAATTTATCGATAATGAGGTCGTTCTTTTTAAGGGCGATGTTACTTTGGTGAAATAGTACCACAGACTTTTTAACTACCGGAGGTATGTTAGTCTGTATGATTAATAATAGCTTTTATAATGATTTTACGCATCTCTATAATTGGGTCTTTCTTTCTTTTTTTGTCTTCCTGTGGAAGCGATTTGAATGAAATTGACTACCTGGTCAACGAAGAGCAATTAGCCTATGAAGAAGCTCATGATATAAATATGATTTACAGTGATTCTGCCATAGTCCGGGTAAATATTGCAGGACCCCGGATGTTACGGATCCTGGATAGAGAGAATCCGAGGCAAGAGTTTCCGGATGGCGTGAAAGTTATTTTTTATAGTGCTAATAATCAGGCAACGTCAACCCTGACCGCAAAATATGCCGTTCGATACGATAAAAAAAATGAAATTATTATCCGGGATAGTGTTATCTGGCAAAGTCATAAAGGGGAACGCCTGGAAACCGAAGAGCTAATCTGGGAAGAACAAAAAGAAAGAGTGTATTCTCATCGGTTTGTAAAAATAGTCAAGCCAGACGAGGTGATTTATGGATATGGATTTGAAGCTAACCAAGATTTCACGGAATGGACGATTAATGCGGTGGAAGCCAAATTTTTACAGCCCTTGACAACAGAGGAATAAGTGATTCAAAAGTAAAGATTAACCCATAAAGCATCAGGCTCTTGAATATATAAAACATTTCCTTTACTTTGAGTTAATTATCGCTATCATCGAATTGAATGACAATTACACTAATTATTATTTTCTTATTATTTTCAGCACTGTTTTCAGGAACAGAGATCGCTTTTATTTCTGCTAGTAAATTAGCGGTAGAACTAAAACGAAGTAAAGGATCCCTGCAAGGGAGAGTCATGGCAAGGTTTTATGACAAACCAGCCAGTTTTCTGAGTACGATGCTTGTCGGCAATAATATCGCGCTGGTGGTTTTTACAATATTGATGACGGAGCCATTAGAGCAGTTTTTTATGGACGGCCTGGGCTTTCATCAGGAAAGCTTACTACTACTGCTTATTAATACCCTGATCATTACGGTGATTATTTTATTGATTGGAGAATTTTTACCTAAAACCTTATTTCGTCTCTTTGCCAATGAAATTTTATACTTTTTGGCTTTTCCTTTGGAACTAGTCAGAATCATGCTTTTTATACCTGCATGGATAATGACCAAGCTGTCCAATTTGATTTTGAGGGTGTTTTTAAGAACAAGAATAGATCAGGTCGAAAGTGTAATTACCCGGCTTGATTTGGAAAATTTCATCAAAGACAAACAAATCATTGACTCGGAAGAGGAGATAGATACCTCGCTCTTTGGGAAAGCATTAAACTTAAAGACGGTAAAGGTAAAAGATTGTATGGTGCCGAGGACAGAGATCGAAAATGTGGACATCAATGCCAGTGTGGATGACTTAAAACAAGTGATCATGGAAAGTCATTTGTCGCGTATTATTGTAACGGAAGATGATATTGATAATGTAATGGGTTATGTCCACCACCAACAGTTACTAGCTCTGCCGAAGACGATTAAAGAAATTGTATTGAAAATTCCCTTTGTACCAGAAGCAATGCGAGTTCGTGATCTGATGTACAAGTTTATAAAAGATGAATTGAGCATAGCCTGTGTGGTGGATGAGTTTGGAGGGATAGCAGGGATTATTACGATGGAAGATATTCTGGAAGAAATTTTTGGAGAGATCGAAGATGAACATGATCAGGAAGAATACGTTGAAACACAGGTTACGGAAACAGAGTATATATTTTCAGGACGTCTCGAAATAGATTATCTTAATGATAAGTACGAGAATTTGGATTTCCCTGAAGGAGAATATTCTACCCTCTCAGGATATGTGGTAACGACTACGGAAACTATTCCGGCTCAGGGGGCAACGATAGAGCAGGATGGGTTTAGGTTTATTTTCGAATTAGTAAGTGACACAAAAATCGAAACAATAAGAGTAATCAAGTTACCGAAAATTGATGAAAAAGTGGTTTAATGATATTCTTTATTCTTTCCCGGTACAACTCCTGGGGCTTCATTGTAGGAACAACTTACTGCTAGTTTTTGTTTGGCTTTTACTGGTATCTTTCGTTACTGGATCAGTAGGGCAGGTCTTTGGTATCAAGTATCTTTTTCTCGCACCGGAGTATATGGGCGAAGTAGGTTTTCTGAGTTTCTTTTTTTTAGGGCTTGCTTTCGGAGGATTTTTTATTACTTGGAACCTCACTTCTTATTTACTGGATGCGCACCTCTTTCCTTTTCTGGCTTCCCTTGGCAGGCCTTTTACAAAGTTTTGTTTAAATAACCTGCTTATCCCTTTGGCTTTTTTGATCGTCTATTTTTATGCTACCGTTCATTTTCAGTCCTATAATGAATTTTGGTCAGTCGGCACTATATTTTACAATTGCCTTGGGTTTGCCCTGGGGGCAATCATATTGATTCTATTGTCTGCAATTTATTTCCAATTTACGAATAAGGATATTTTAAGTTTTTTAAAAATAAGGAAAAACGACCCACCTGACTTATTGAAAAAGATGGCGCAGGGGCGTCGGAATATTGATTATGATGCGATAAAATCAAAACACCAAAAATGGCGGGTGGATACTTATATAACGGAAGCTTTAAAACCCCGGCTTGTCAGGAGTGTAGCCCATTATGATATAAAAACCTTACAAAAAGTTTTCCGACAAAACCATTTGAATGCGCTTATCGTCCAATTATTTGGCCTGGTAGTATTGATCGCACTAGGGTACCTGATTGATAAACCATATTTCAGAATTCCCGCCGCCGCTAATTTTTTGATTTTGTCAAGTGTAATGGTAGCGATCACCGGAGCCGTTACCTATTGGTTTGATCAGTGGAAATTCACAGTGGTGATTAGCTTGCTTTTGGTCATCAACTACCTGACGGGCTTTGATATGTTTAATCATAAAAACAAAGCCTATGGATTGGATTACACAAAGGAAATGGCAGCATATTCTTATCAAAGGCTAGACAGTATTAGTCGCTCGGCCATTGTCGAAAAGGATAAGATGGAGACTATAGAAATTTTGGAAAACTGGAAGGCAAAGGTGAGTCAAACTTCTGGAGAAAAGCCCAAGATGATTATTTTTTGTGTAAGTGGCGGTGGTTTAAAAGCAGCGGTATGGGCAATGCAGGTTATGCAAAAAGCGGATAACTTGACCCAGGGAGATTTGATGAGTCATACTGCTTTGATCACTGGTGCTTCCGGCGGGATGATAGGGGTCTCCTATCTCCGGGAAATCTATTTGAAAAAAATACAAGGCGAACCGGTTAATGTATATGATCAAAAATATATTGATAATATTTCAAAGGATTTATTGAATTCTATCACTTTTACGATCGTAGTTAATGATCTTTTTTTACCCTGGACTACTTTTGAAACGGGAGGATATAAGTATAAAAAAGATCGGGGATATATTTTTGAAAAGCAATTGAATGAAAATACAGACTACGCTTTCACCAAAACGATAGGTGATTATAAGGAGGTCGAACAGAAAGCGGAAATCCCGATGCTATATGTTACCCCTTCGATAGTCAATGACGGCCGGCGGATGATCATCTCTCCTCATGGTGTATCCTTTATGACAATCGCACCAATAGGCGTAGAGAAGCGAGAGTTACTCGAAATCGACGCAGTAGACTTTGGAAAAGTTTTCGGGGCTCAAGGCGCTCAAAATCTTTTGTTTTCTACCGCACTGAGGATGAATGCGACCTATCCCTATATTTTGCCTAATGTGTATCTGCCCAGTGAGCCGGGAATAGAAGTGATGGATGCCGGATTTCGGGATAATTTCGGGATCACTTCCGCTACCCGGTTTATGCATGTGTTTAAAGATTGGATCAAAGAAAACACTTCTGGCGTCGTCCTGGTTCAGGTCAGTAGCCTGGATAAAATTGAGGAAATTAGTTCCAGTAATGACGGCGGTATCCTGGAGACAATGTTCAATCCACTTGGTATCGCCGGTCAGATTATGAATCTTCAGGACTATGAGCAGGATACGAACCTGGGTTTTATCTATGATATACTCGGGAAAGAAAATTTTGAAATCATCCGCTTTATCTATCATCCCGGCAATAATAACGAAAGAGCTTCACTGACCTTTCATCTTACTCAACGCGAGAAAGAAAATATCCTCAATTCTTTTTATTTATCTAATAACCAGAAGAGTATGAGACGTTTGATAGAGGTGCTGAATGTTACAGAGGGGGTTAGGGACTAGCGCCGACGAATTCATGGCAATCACAGAATGGCGTCAACTCTTTGAATTACAGGCTAGTGATCATTTTACATGTGATTGGGCTACGCCCATGTGATCGACCTACGGTCTTGTGAGGTCGCTTCGGAGCGATTCCACAAGACCGTAGGTCGATCACTCATCACATGCGAAGCGATCACTTTTTATAGGTTGAGCCATCCTTGCGATTGCCATGCGGTCGAATAAGTTCGCTACAAACCAAGTATCTCTTTCATTCGTAAAAACTCCTCATTCAAACCCGCCTTCAAAATTATATCTGCCCCACTCACCGGATGTACAAAACTCAACGCCTCCGCATGTAATAACATCGTCGTCATCTGCCAGCGCTCCTTAAAAAGCCGGTTTTGTTTATTGCAACCATGCGGACGGTCTCCGATAATCGGGTGGCGAAGATGATTGCAATGCTTTCTGATCTGATGTTGGCGACCGGTTTTTGGAAATATTTCTACGAGAGAATATCTGGAAGTCGGATGCTCCCCAAGAGGAATATCAAGCGTTGTTCTTTTGAGCGTTTTAAAAAAAGTAATAGCCTCCTGCTTTTTATTTCTATCATTGGTCAGCGGGTAATCCACCTCAATTTCATCAGGGAAATATCCTCTGGTAATGGCTAGGTATTTTTTAGAAACAGTATGACCGGAAAATTGTTCCTGGAGTAATTTTGCAGTCTCTCCATCAAAGGCAAACACTAAAACCCCTGAAGTTTTTCGGTCGAGGCGGTGTACCGGATAAACTTTTTTACCGGTTTGATCCCGAACAAGTTGAAGCGCAAAAATTGTTTCCAGAGAAGCAATAGAAGAGCGGTGCACCAACAGGCCATTGGGCTTATTGACCGCTACGAGATAGTCGTCCTGGAAAATGATTTCTAAATTTTTGTTGTCCAATGTGGCTTATTTTCTTTTTAGTGATTGGGCTAAATTATACTTAATTTTTTACGCCTTCTTATAAAAAACCAAGCACCCGAAACTCGGCGATAGGGTAGTAGCCAATTTGCTGGTAGATTCGATTGGATGTCGGATTAGCCATATCAGTAAACAAGCAACAGAATTTATATCGCTTCAACATCAACTTGCTCATTACTGAAACACAGTTAGAGGCGTATCCTTTGCCTCTGTGTCCAGGAGGAGTGTACACATAATTCACGGTAATACCATTTTTCGTAGGTCGGGCTACCGCGGCCATAGAGACCGGGGCTTTGTCTTCCCAGAGGTATAAAGTTTCGGATTCTATTTTTTCTTTTGCTATTATTTTTGTTGCTGCGTCATCGACCTGATTCATTGCTTCTTTTGAAAAATCAATAAACCACTGCCCCATCAATGGTAGGTCTTCTATAGTTGCTTTTCTCAAACTTCCTTTTGATGATTTAAGCTCTTTTACTTCATCGAGTTGGTAGACCAGTTGTTGAAAATTAATGGTCCAGTCTTGTCCGGTTTCTTTTTTCCAGGCTTTTGCAAACGCAAGAGCCAGATTCTTTGGACCAATGACTCCCTCCGCTTTAATATTGTTTTTATAAAGAACGGGAATGAGCGCATCAAAAACTTCCGCATCAACCGATGATTCTCCATAGATCATGAAATTTTTTGGCGAAGTTTGTACACAGGAAAAAACGACCTTTTGGTTTTTTAAAACAGCAAATAAATTAGGTGGGGATTCCTTTTCTTTTTCGCCAAGCATAGAAAGCGGAATACCAATGAGGAGATTATTGGCTGCTTCTTGCTGCTCCAGAAAGGAGAGGTTTTCCTCAAAGAAGTCATTGATGCTATGGTATTGTTTTACTCGCATATAGCGTTTTAGGCACAAAACTCCACAGAGATAAATTCCTAATTCCTTTTCTCGACTCGCAAGGCTAATTCCATTGATACACTGTATCAAGCTAGCGACAATGCTCGGAACATGTGCTGAGTTTATCGAAGGAGTACACACCTGTTCTCACCCCTCAGCCCTCACTCCTGATAAGAGATTCTATAAATCGCATTCGCATAATCATCTGAGATGAGCATAGAACCATCCGGCATCCACTCAATATCTACAGGTCTTCCCCAGACCGTATCATCCGTTTTGTTTAAC
>JBLHJZ010000009.1:0-20112 GCA_047619515.1 Saprospiraceae bacterium
CCTTCAAAGAACTGGCACTTGCCGGGGTTTCCGCTTCGGTTTTAAGAAAAATCAAACCGATGCAGCAGTTAGTCCAAAACCTGGGACAAACCGAAGGCAATGTACCTACCAAAGATTTTGTCACTTTTCAGTTGCAACAATATTTATCTACCAATGAATATAATGCTAGCATTGACGCTATTCTAAAAGTAACCGAAATGCCCTATACAGGATATACTCCTTATGATTTTACCTGTGGATTTACCGCAGGAACAATAGGAATAAACTCCGCTACTGCACCGGATTATTTTGTGCCTTCAAGAATGATGGCGGTTCAAGATATTGGTTCGAATTTTTCTTCTTCTCTACCTGTTAATTTTACACCATTTGACATTTCTGCTAAGGACAATCGTATTTCGATCAACTTCAATAATAGCTTAGCTGTAAAAGATGCAGGAGGTAGTTTTTACAAACAAAAGCTTGGGGAATTATGGTTGGTCGCTTTTCCGAAAGGAAATATTAGCCTAACGAACGCGGAAAAAATAGTACAAATCCCTTATACTAAGGCTGGGTTTTTAAATAAAAGCGGCGGTGTTTTTACCGACAAATTAACTAAGGATTACAGTAAAACGCCTTTAGGAATAATTAGTTATAATTCAGGAAAGCTTAGTCAAAGTGATTGTATTTTATTAGCAGAAAACAAATCCGGTTATTATTTAAGAGCCAATCAATTTGTTTTTCGAATGAACCCCGGCGTCAAATCAACTCGGGAGAATCCAAGAGGGGAAACCGCTACTGTTGATATTCATGTATTAAAATTTGGCCGGCCGGTAAAAGATGGTACCCCAATTATTATGACCGATAATCAGCGAAGGAACCAAGGTTTGGCTACTCCTTCAACTGCTTTGAAAGTTTCTCCTGGAAGAGGGGGCTCCAAAACCAAAAATGGGGTGGCAAGATTTAAATTAACCGCATCTGATCCTGGTAACCCCCGAGGATATATCAATGGACAATTGTATTTTAAAAACTACGGGTTTTTTGATCAAAATATCGACGCATCCTATATACCAAACCCTACAGATTTTATTAGCATTCAAGTGTATAATCAACTGGTCGAAGAAGAAGCCATTGATATTTTAAATAAATATGGCAGATTATACAAGATAATGGGCTTCCTGGATAATGATAAACTCGTTTCCAGCATTGACATGCGAAATATGATTAAACTCTTATTAAACAAACCGATGGCAAGCTTAGAACACATGCCGGTTACCAGAGATTTGTCTATTGCCGACCGAGAAAAAATCACTGCATGGATCGATCAATTAAATAATAGTTAGCAAGCTAAATTTTATAAGAAATTTAACTGAGATGTTTAAATACTTATAACCCTTAAATAATATAAAATATGACTATTTCAAAAAGATTAACCCTAATTACCATTGTGGCCGCCGCCATGATGATAATGCCCTATTGCACTCCGGATACAAACGAATCCGGAACAACCACTACCCCTACCACTACAGAGGTCGTCACTGATCCGGATGCTCCTGCCCAAAGCTGCGTACTTACCACCAATGAATTTGCTTCCTGGTTTAGCAGTGGAGGCGTTACACCAAATGGGTTTGTACCCTCTGCCAATAGCCTCGGCACCTTTACTGATAATTGCGATTTTTATAAATGGTCCTGGCAGATGTTTCTTTGGCATTTTTCTCCCAAGGCTAACAGCTATGTCTATGATACCCGGCCGTTTTATGATTTGGAAGGTCAAGATTTAGTTTTTGATGGTGGAGTAGGAATCAGCAAAAGGAAAAAAAGACTCAGACCCCGAGGCGGAAAAGTAGACCAAGAAGGACAGGCAGGTATAGTTAGTGGCGTTTTGATGTCACAACAAGCAGGGATCACCCCAGACGGCTCAATTGTTTTCTATGCTGTTCACGTCAATGATGTATATGCTTATATGGTATCCGGGCAAAAAACCGGAAAACTCGATTTAAAAGAATTTCCTACTACCCAGGCCCAATTAGATGAAATCGAAGCGTATGCTAAAAATGTGCATAATGTCGTAATTGAAGATGGAGAATCACTGGCAATGGAATTAAAAAGTTCCTGGATAAAATTACCTGCCGGAGCCGATAATAGCCGGTATGCCACCATTACAGCCGATGTGCCTCTTTACAATAAAATCAGCGATAAGGAATGGGAATGGGATGGCACTACTTATGAAAACAATGTTACTTTGGCTATGGTAGGTTACCATCTTGTCGGTAGTGCAGCTGGGCACCCGGAAATGATCTGGGCAACTTTTGAACACGTTGATAATCTACCTGATGTAGATTATTTTTATGTGGATGGTGAAGGCAATGTCAAGGAAAAGAAAACTTTCGGTACGGATGATACCCCCATTAGAAAAGATTGGGTATTCACAAATGACAGTACCAAATTGAATGCTTCGAACCAAATGCACATGGAGTTAGAAGGCAATAAGATTATCGCAGAAACACCTAATAATATTTCTCCAAGCAGCACGATCCGTACCCATCCCTGGGGCAATATAGCTGATACTACCAGCGCAGTGAACAACACAGAAATTATTTCGCTTAATGAAAATATCACCAGCATGTTGATGAATGGTGATGTGCGCAAAAATTATTTCCTGGTGGGTGCTACCTGGACTGCTAATGGCGTTCCTGGTGTTGGTGAACAAATCCCGGTAGTCAAAGGGTCCAAAATATTGGCTAATGCAACTATGGAAACTTATTTTCAGTACAAAAACTGTTTTGATTGCCATCAAGGTGGCAATATCAGTGGCTTGAGTCACATTTTTGATGAAATAAATCCACTTCCAATCCCTGGTAGTAATTAAGGGAAATGGGCTAGAGTACAGCTAAGGCGATTGCAAGATTAAGTAGTGAGCTTAATCTTGCGATTGCCTCACCTAACCAAATCCCTCCGATCCAGCAACATCCAATTTCCCTTGACTTCAAGAAAAGTACCATCCTTAAAAACTTTGGAAAAGGTATTTTCATAAAAGCTTTTTGTGGCAGCAATATCCCGCTTATTGAAAGCCAGGCGATTGTACATCAGCAAGCCGCCAGGAGCGGTTAAAGATTTTAAACGATCCAGGAAGATTTCGCTTTCAAATTGTTCGGGGATCACATCATCAAAGAAGACATCCATGATTACCAGATCGAATTGTTCTTCGCATTGCAGGACGAAAGGGTAGGCGTCGGCACAGATCAGATTGAATCTGGAAGTTAAATCATCCAGGGCGTATTTATTGGCGAGGTAGAGGACTTCTTCGTCAATTTCGACTCCCGTAAAATGATATTTTTTATGAAACTGCTTTTCGAGGATGATCGGTACACTGGCAAGGCCGAAGCCCAGCAGGAGGACATTGGTCCCGGATATTTTATTCAGATCAATCTGTTGGAAAGCGACGGTGAAATTATCATAGAGATCTTCAAAGGAGTAAATAGCATTGGCGGTACTAAGCTGGTAACGGCCATCCCGGAGGCTTACATGAAGGTGAGGGTTGTACTCGCTGGAGGTACTTTCGAGGTGTAATTCAAAAATATAGCTGAGTAGCCTTTTCCATAGTGCCTGTTTCATCGGATCATTAAAGGCTTATTTTATCCCATCGCCGGTATACGGCAGATTGCTGAAAAACATTTTCGAGGATAGATTTATCGATATCGGTTAAGGTCAAATTGCGGCGGATCATCGCTTTTTCAGCCGTTTCAAAAGCCTTATTGATGGTATAGGTAGAATAACCACTAGACCCGCCCCAGGAAAAGGAGGGAATAAAGTTTCTTGGAAATCCGGCGCCGAAGATATTAGCGGACACGCCGATGACAGTACCGGTATTAAACATCGTATTGATACCACATTTGGAATGATCGCCAAGGATGAGGCCGCAAAATTGCACTCCTGTCGGTAAAAAGCGCTCTGCCTCGTAGTTCCACAATTTGACTTCCGTATAATTATTCTTTAGGTTGGAGGTATTGGAATCCGCTCCGATATTGCACCATTCTCCCAGGACAGAATTGCCAAGGTAGCCATCATGGGCTTTGTTGGAATATCCCATCAGGATAGCATTGGAAACTTCTCCTGCTACTTTCGAATGTGGGCCTATGGTAGTACCGCCATAGATTTTGGCACCCATTTTTACGATGGCATGATCGCAAAGCGCAAAAGGTCCGCGGATCATAGCGCCTTCCATTACCTGTGCATTTTTACCAATATAAATCGGGCCTTTACTGGCATTTAAAATAGCAAATTCCACATTAGCACCTTCTTCGATGAAAATATTCTCGGCGCCAATGACCCGGTTGGTATCTGAAATAGGCTGGGATTCCCGCTCTTTGGTCAACAGTCCGAAGTCTTCTTCAATGGCCTGAGCATTTTTAGTAAACAAGTCGCAAAGATTGGAAATCTTAATAAAGGGGGTCTCCTCAACGTCGAATCCCTGGAGTTCTTCTATATCCTCGTCATGGATGAGGTGTTCAAACTGGGATTCATTCAGCCTGGCAGCGATGAGTTCACCATTTTGCAATAAGGCTTCGTTGAATTCCAGTTGTTCGATCAAACGACAAAGCAAGGCCGAAGGTAGTACCGCACCATTGATTACAAAATTATCTGCTGAAATATCAATCGGGAATTTTTTAGTAAGATAATCCTGCGTGATATAGGATACTTTGGCATCCATCCATTTTTCCCACTTCTCACTGATAGTCAGAATACCTAGCCTGAGGTTCGCAACTGGACGGGTAAAAGTGAGCGGGAGTAAATTCTCGCGGGTATCACTGTCAAATAAGATGACGTTTTTCATAGTCTTGAATGAGCGATTATGCTAACAAAGGCTCGAATTTACGGTTTAATAATGGGATATACTTCGATCGGCTTGAAAAAGTGATGCTGTTTAATGAGAATAGTGGTGATTCAAGGTTTCTTAACTTCAATTTTACATAAAAAAAGTCCTACTGAGGTGATCAACAGGACTTTTTTAAAGGAATTGAAATTCGATTTAGCTTTTTTCTTTATTAGCAAAGCGCGATGCACCGAATTTTTTATTGAATTTATCAATACGTCCGGCAGTATCCACGAAGTTCATTTTTCCGGTAAAGAAAGGATGTGAAGTATTGGAAATTTCCATTTTGATTAATGGGTATTCCTTACCATCTTCCCATGTAATACTATCCTTTGTAGAAGCACATGACTTTGTCATAAACTTATCATCATTGGATAAATCCTGGAAAATTACCATTCTATAGTTAGTTGGATGAATTTCTTTTTTCATTTTTAGTCTATTTCAATATAAAAATCTAGTTTCGGACGACAAAGATAATACTTTTTTCTCTTCTTTGAAACAGTTTCTTAAAAAAAGTAAAACCAAATATAAAAAGTCACAGGTCAAGGGCCAAAGGTCAATGCCCTGACTCCTGACCTTTGGCCCCTTGACCTACTGCTTCACCAGCTTCAACATCCGCTTAATATCTTTATTCAAAAATCGGATAAAATAAGTGCCGCTCGGATAGCTAACCAGCGACAACTGGCCAGTGTATGTATCATTATATCGGGTCAATTGGCTCACCTGAACCAAATGGCCATTTACATCATAGACATTGTATTTTAGAAAAACACTTCCCTGATTAAGGCCTTTGACATTGATCCTTGACATACCTTCCGTAGGATTTGGCAGTAATTCGATCAAATAACCGAAATTCAAATTAACCGTAGCCACCTCGAAATCGATATCGATTTCCAGATCTGTTGTACAGCCAATGGAATCTTCTACCACTACAATATAGGTATTAGCGAACAAATCAGAGAAAGTCGGGCTACTCTGGAAAGAAATACCATTGTCAATGCTGTACTGGTATGGAGGAGTTCCGTTGGAGACCGTCACTGTAATTTCACCATCAGCGGCACCGGAAGCAGATGCATTCATTACTTCGGCCATGATATCCAGAGCACAAACACCAACCGTAACCGTCTCTTCATAGATACATCCACCATTATCAGTGACCACAATATTATAATCTCCACCCAAAAGTCCGTCGAATATATTACTGCTCTGGAAATTTACGCCGCCATCGATACTATACTGGAAGGGTTCGTTTCCATTAAGCGGGTTAATCATGATCACCCCGTCAGCACTCCCGGCCTCACTCTCCGGAGAGGTGGAAAAATCAGCTCCCAGGACACACTCGAAAGTAGCACAAAATTCGTTGGTCTCTATTTCTCCAAACTCCCCGGTACTGGACAATAATGGATTTCCCTGCTCATCTACTATCGCATAATCTCCCTCACCAAAGCCACAACAGATACCATCTCCATAAGAATCATAGATAGTAAAAGTATAACACAGGTCAGGATTTAAACAAAATTGTTCTTCGAAAAGTGTAGCACCATCCATATAAGGACCGCCGGTGTAAATGACGTTCCCATTTGGATCAAAAAGATCCCAGGTTGTCTCTCCGGGATAATTGTCCGTCAATAATTCTAAAGTAATAGCAACGCCATTGGTAATCGCCTCAAAGTTTCGGGAAAAGCTATCATTGACCATAATTTCATCGACTTCACCATTCGGTAAGGTGGCAGTAGCAATAATAGCATTACTGCCATTTAAAATGTTGTTCAGTGTAATTGCAATAATTTCCGAAGCACCAGGAGCTAGTGATCCTGTCCAGTTGATTGGAGCTAGCAATATAGTATTCAATTCAACTTCAATCGTCGCACTGACCAAAGTATCTGTTCCAAAATTGGTAAGGACTAAAGTAGCAGATAGCGTCGAATCACAATTGATGCCTTCCAGGCCAATAACGTCAGAAATACCTGCATCAAACCTGGGCAGCTTGGACACTACGACTCTCAAAGTGTCATTTAAAACAGCCCCATCTTCTGCAAGGGAAGTAAATATTTTAAACTCATAATCTCCTATAATTGATAGGTCGACAGTTGGAGCAAATGTATGCGTATAAGTGCTGTCCGGGTAAAGGGTAAAGTTTGCCGTTTCAGTGACCGCTACGGCACCTTCAAAAATATATCCGACGTTATATACCGACTGAGTGTCCAAACCAAAATTTTTGATTTCGATACTTACGGTTTCCGCATTAGTTAGGTCTGGAGAGCTTTGAGGGCTGAGCAATGCAATAGGCCCCAGATCGGTGGTATCTCTTCTCAATTCGAAAGCGGCAATCCGGGTAGACCAGCCACCGCCCTGGGCATACTCAGCCGTAAACCAAAACGTCCGGTCATTCGCAGGATCAATAGACATATGACTATAATCTCCAAATCGACTGGTATTGATTGCATTTTCTCCATCAACGAGGTTGTATTCCTCCACCGTCATCTCTCCTAAAGGATCAGAAGCTCTGCGGCCTGTAAAGCGGATACCAGCATTGATATCTGTACCGGAAATATTGTAAGCCATGCCGATATTCCCGAATCCGTCCATACAAATTCCTGCCATAAAACGGTGCAAGCCATCGTTTGGAGCAAAGGTACCTTCCTGGTATAATTCCCAATCTCCTCCTGTTCTTCGGAGCTCCATCCATCGGATACCGGAGACATCAGTCCCGGTGGCATCCGTGATAAAATTAAGTACGATGGACTCGTGAGTTCCGAAGTTTCTATAATGTACTTGATTCATGATGACTTCCGGAAGCCCGTCAAGGCCAATACTTCCATTTAATTGAGGAATACAGGAAAAGCCTGAACCAGGTACAGAACAGGGATTAGTATCAAAGGCTGAAGTGACAACGCTGCTGGTACTAACAGAAGAATTATTGGGGTCAGCCCAATCAAGGTTTATCGTATGGATATCAATCTGATCCGTTGCACTGGCTCCCCAAGCATCATCATTCAAGCTGAGGATAATCGGATCTGCTCCCATAGGCGGAGGCGTTGGCCCTGTCCAGTCTACCGGAGTTGACACCTGAAACCCCGGACCTGAACCAATACCCGGAACAGTGATCCGTTGGATAGCCACCGTGGCATCTCCGTTTAAAATAGCAGCCCGGTCTATAAAATAATTGGGAAGTGTACCGGGGCCGTTTTCATTAGTGGTTACGCAATAGGCATTTGGCCAAATACTATATTTAGGATAATCAGGAAAACTAGGCGTTGAAAAGCTCCAGGCCATCCAGCTACCTAAGGGGTCACTGGTCTCGGTAATCGCGAATAGCAAACGATTACCATTTGGGAATTCTGTGATAATCCAACGATCGGCTTCGTGGTCATAAAAAATGATAGGATCACCGGAGGAACTGAATCCAATTTGACTCCAGATGGTATTCGTAGCAATTGGTGGAGTGACTTCATTACCTTCCTTGTCCCAAATCTGTAAAAAGGAAGCATTGATCATTTGGATGACATAATTATTTCCGACGTCTATAGTAGGGTCAGGAGGATTGCCACCAAAATCACTATCATTCATCCCTTCGACATTTACCAATGGTTCGACTGGCGCAACTGAACTGTGATTTGGATTAATAGCAGATTGCCAGACAGGGTCTTCCCCTTGCGGTAAGGCATTAGGGTTAGTAGAAACGTATTTCCCTCTGCCGACAAAGTTTTTTACTTCTTTTCGATTCGCTTTATTTTTGGCTCTTTTTTCCAATGAAGCGGGAGCCATAGGGACAAGATTTCTCAGTGGGGCCGTTTTTCCCAGGTATTCAGCATAGGTAACTTGTACTTCGGAATCCGAAGAGGGTAGGGTATTTTTTGGCGTTTTCTGAGCGGAGAGAGAAGTATTGCATAAGGAAATTAACAATATGCAAAGGATAGAAAGGCAATTTTTCATCATTAATGAAGGTTAGGTGAGTTGTAATAAGTGAATTTATTTACCTCAAAGGTATCTCTTTTTGGATTAAAAATTAGTAGTGTATGGTTGATTTAACTATTGAAAGACAAATGTAAAAGGGTAAAGAATTTGTTTTGTCAGTATTCTTACAGACCTTTATTCTTGATTTGAAAAAAGCAATAATTATATTATTACTTCTTTACGGAAATGCCGGTCATGCTCAGCCCTTTGAGTGTGAGGGGGACTTTTTCCTGGCGCTCGCGAATACCGGCAATTCTATTTTTTATAGGGTTGAAATTGATCAGAATACCAATGCCGTATTATTTAATGCTTTACCGGCTGCCAATTCTGGCGTAAGGATCAATGCTATAGGCTATCGAATTACGGACAATTATATTTATGGCGTGGAGATCGGGACATCCAACTTGTGCCAGGTAGACGCAACAGGGACTGCTACGGTCATTGCCGTTTTAAATGGTTTAAATGCAAATTATGGCTACTATGCCGGGGAAATCTCTCCGGACGGCCAGTATTTGTACCTGTTAAGTTCCGGGGGGAATCCGTATATCTCAAGAGATTTGGTACGTGTCGACCTGAATGATTATTCTTTATTGACCATTCCGATTCCTAATGCTGCCACTGCGGAAGTTTTGTGTACGGATTTTAGTTTTGACCCGATTGATGGCAGCTTGTATGGATTTGATCTGGTAGATAACAGGCTTATTAAAATTGATCCGCTTACTGGAATAATTGATGAATCCTTATACCCAATTACGACAGTGGCGGATGCCATGGGCGGGATTTTCTTTGATGCTTTCGGAAATTTGTATGGTTATGGCGATCAATTGAATTCCGGTGTTGCCAATACTTTTTTTAAAATTGATAAAACTACTGGCATTATAACGATAGAAGCCATCGGGCCGGCAGCTGTCGGAAAAGATGGTTGCGCCTGTCCTTATACCATAGAACTCAGGAAAATTGTGTACCCTAAATCTGCTTTTCCTTGTACGGAGGTGACTTATGTTTTTGAAATAGCGAATGCTTCTGCTATTGATCATACGGGTATCGACTTTTTAGATGAATTGCCGACTGAATTGACGATCACGGAAATAGTACAAAATCCTTTCGGAGGTACGATCGTCAGTGGCGTAGGGGGCAGTGTTTTGTTGATTGAAAATGTCATTATTCCTAAAGGAATTGACAGTATTGTCGTTCGTGCTGAGGTAGCTCCCGGAGCAGAAGGCATCTATAAAAACCAGGCGATACTCATGAATCTGCCGGTAGCCCTTGGTAGTGAAACATTAAGTGATGACCCTTCGACCTTGGCGATTGATGATTCGACATCACTGGAAATTGTACCCTTGTTTGTCGACCTCCAAAATGATACCGCTGGTATTTGCAACGGAGATACCTTAATCCTAAATGCGGCAACTTATGGGGTTGTTTATCTGTGGAATGATGGTTCTACGGATTCCCTGAAATGGGTGACGGAAGAAGGATTATATTGGGTAGAAGTGAAGAGCGGATGTGAAACGGTTTATGATTCTATACTTGTTTCCGAAAATGCAGTAAATATTAACCTCGGCCCTGATAGGGAGATTGAGCTGGGAGATAGCGTTCTTTTGTTTTCTACAATTACCGGTAATCCGGTTTTGCAATGGTTTGATCCTTTGGAAAATTCTTTGAGTTGTTTGACTTGCCCGGAGCCATTTGCCCGTCCTTTCTTTGACGTAGAATATATCCTGTCTGGTACGGACGAATTTGGTTGCTATGATGAAGATGCGATCCAAATCCGTGTCAATAAGGATAGGGCGATTTATGTTCCCAATGTATTTTCGCCTAATTTTGACGGTTTAAACGATGTGTTCTACATCCAGGGGAAAGGCTATGGGATTGTAAAAACCTTTCGCATATTCAACCGCTGGGGCGCCCTTATTTTTGAATCCCGAAACGGCTTTGTAAATGATACCGGTCATAGTTGGGATGGTACTTTTAATGGAAAAGACTTGAATCCAGCAGTGTTTGTCTATTACGTAGAAGTGGAATATCTGGATGGAGTGGTGGAGGTATTGGCGGGGGATGTTACACTGGTGAAGTAAGTTAGGCATTCGGCTTTCGGTGTTCGGTACTCTCCGGGACAAAAAAAAGCCGGCAACCCCCATTGGTTTTACCAGCTCTTTCAATTGGAGAATGATATGTCTTTCGATTTAAGTAAGCTTAACTCTAAGCATCTTTTTCTAAATACGGTTTTAGGTCTTGTTCGAAGATCGTTTTCCAACCGGTAGACAATTCGGATTGAAGTTCCTTTGAGATACTTCCAAATACAGTGTCAGATAGTTTTAAGACCGTTGAATTTTCACCATTCTCTTCTAATTCAATCTTTGTAAATGAAATCGCCGGGCCTCCATGTTCAGGGCTTAAATGCCCTTTAAGTTGGAGTGAATGGGGTGCGTCCAGCCCAATCACGGAAGCCCAAACCAGGCCTTGGTTATTACCTGCATTTTCATACATTAAGCCTCCCAGTTTGGATTCCAGCACAAAGTCTATGGTTTTTGGTTTATTTTTAAAATCTCTTTTCCACCAAAAGCTAATTTCCTCTGTGAGTGCTTGCCAAACCCGGAGTTTCCCGGTATTCAATTTCAATTCAATAAAGACCGTAGTGGTCGTGATGGTTTTGTCCGATGGACTCATATCATCTGGTGTTTGTTCAGCAAGCATCCTTAACTGAATAAGACTGCCTACCCACTGTTCGTAGGTTTGCTGGATGGGTTTCGTGTTTAGATGGTTCCACCTGAATTTTCCTTCTCTTTTGATAGTTATCAGGTTGGCCTTTTCTAAGACGCCCAAGTGTTTCATAATAGCATAGCGTGAGAGGTCGACAAAATGTATACTAATTTCGCCGGTAGTTTGTGGTGCTTTCTTCAGTAAGTTCAGAATGGTTCGACGCGTTGGATCCGCTAATGCCTTCCATATCATATTAAATGTTTCAACATGTTACCTTTTAGTAACATGTCAAAAGTAGTAATATTTAATAGCTTGACAAAGTGTTTTTTCATTTTTTTTCTGATTGTGGATAACTTTTTTAAAAAGGGGAGAAGTGGAGTGAGATTCTAAGATTATTTTCCAAATATTTTAAGTTCAAGGGCAAGTTCAAGTATCAAATTCAAGAACCTGGAATTTTAAAACTACCTGCGATCAAAATTGCTCTTGCGCTTTATACTTGAACTTGAACTTCATTTTGTACCTTTAATGAAGATCTTAATGTCAAAATCAATCTTATGAAAAATTTTAGCTACCTTTTTATTTTTATACTACCTATCATCCTTACACAGTGTACCTCATCTGGTGGAAAGCAGGAAGCACAACCCTCTGTGGAAAAAGAGGAAGTTTCCGAACTAGGAAATATCAGTATCGAGGTAAGTGGTTCAGCCGAAGCAAGACCTTATTTTATTGAAGGCCTCTTATTGATGCATAGTTTTGAATACGAAGACGCTGCAGAGAAATTTATAGCAGCGCAAGAAATAGATACGACCTTTGCCATGGCTTATTGGGGAGAAGCGATGACTAAAAATCACCCGCTTTGGAGAGCGCAGTTTACAGAAGAGGCACAGGCTATTTTGATGAAATTAGCACCTACCAAAGAAGAACGGATGGCGCTCGCAAAAACAGCTTTCGAAAAAGATATGCTGGAAGGAGCAGAGATTTTGTTTGGAGAAGGGGTCAAAGAAGACCGGGATGTATTATATCAAAATCATATGGAAACCCTTTATCAAAAATACCCCGGCAACCATGAGGTGGCAGCTTTGTACGCCTTATCTGTATTGGGCGGTGTAAAAGAAGGAAGAGATTATGAAGCTTATGGAAAAGCTGCAACAATTGCGCAAAGCATCATCGCGGAGAATGCGAATCACCCCGGCGCCTTACACTATACGATTCATGCTTATGATGATCCAGGACATGCTTTCAAAGCTTTGGAAGCAGCCAATCGATATTCCAAAGTAGCCCCGGATGCAACGCATGCTTTACATATGCCTTCACATATTTATATTGCGCTCGGTATGTGGGATGAGGTGATCAGCACGAATATTGTTTCCTATAATGCTTCTGTAGAACGAATGAAAAACAAAGGATTAGATAATGATGCCAGGGGATATCATGCCTACAAATGGCTGATGTATGCTTGTATGCAAAAAGGGGAATACGAGCAGGCGAGGACTTATGTAGACAGTATGAAACAGTATTGCTATGAAAAACCTTCCCCAAGAGCACGTAGTCATTTTATCCAGATGAGGGCTTTATATTTGAGTGAAACGGATGGTTGGAACAATCCACTGGCCAGTGATACTGTAAGTTTTGATGACCTGAATCTTTCTATCCAAGCGATACAAAGATTTGTGGATGGCAGCATCGCTTATCAACAAAAAGATAAAAAAGCCTTGACCACTGTAATTGAAAAACTAAGCACAGCTATCGAAGAAGCCCGGAATACTGCCCTGGCAAAAGGCGGGGCAATGTGTAGCGGTGTGTCGGGGTACAATCAAACAGCAAGCAAGTTGGATATAAACAAATCCCAGGTTATGCTTCACGAGCTGACTGCATTTCAGGCGCTTCTCGATAATAATGAAAATCAGGCCATCGCTTCGATGAAAGCAGCAGTTGACCTGGAAGAAGCAACCAGCTTTAGTTTTGGCCCTCCGGAGATTATAAAACCGGCTCCCGAACTTTATGGCGAATTTCTTTTGACCAAAGGGGATAAATCCTCAGCAAAACTGATGTTTGAAAAAGTACTGGAACGAGCGCCTAAAAGAATGATATCCACAAGAGCTCTGGAGAAAACCTCGTAAAAAGGGTCGGTGGGAGAGAATTCACTCCTCACCCCTCACTCCTGGTTTCATTCCCAGTCCGAAAAAAACGCATCCTCAAAATGCTCAAGGCTATGTTTTCCTCCCTGGAGTATAATGGAAATAATATCAAAACGGACTTCCCATTCATGGTTGATCTGCTCCATATAAGCATTGCCGGCATCTATTAACAGGTTTTGCTTATGTTGGTTGACCGCTAACTCCGGTTCTCCGAAAAAAGCGGTACTCCTGGTTTTTACTTCCACAAAAACAAGGATTTGTCCGTCCATAGCAATGAGATCTACCTCAGCGCGGCTAAACCGCCAGTTGGTCTCCAGGATTTGATAACCCTTGTTGATCAGGTAATCTTTGGCAATGCTTTCCCCCTGATTTCCGAGCTCAATGTTTTTAGACATCTATATAGATATTTACAGGAAGGTAATAATAATAATAATGTATCAAAAGGCTTTAATTTGATTTTCAATATTAATCACTAATATTACATTTTTTAAACCAATCAATATTTTAAGATGCTAAACCGGCAAAACCCTACAGAAACCCAAGCCTGGAAGTCTTTAGAAAAACATTTTGAGGAGATTGAACCCCTTCATATGTCTGCCCTCTTTGATAAGGACAGTCAGCGGTTTGAAAAATTTTCTATCCAAATGGAAGATTTTTTAGTAGATTTTTCAAAAAACAGGATTACGCAAGAGACTATTGATCTGCTGATACAGCTAGCTGAAGAATGCCAGTTGAAGGATGCTATCGAGCAAATGTTTACCGGGGCTGAGATTAATGAAACCGAACAAAGAGCCGTCCTGCATACCGCATTGCGCAACCGGCTAAACACTCCGGTTGAGGTAAATGGCGCAAATGTCATGGGATCTGTTAACCAGGTGCTGGATCAGATGGAAGATTTTTCAAAATCAATATTGACAGGCAACTGGAAAGGTTATTCCGGGAAAGCGATCACGGATATTGTAAATATCGGAATCGGAGGTTCTGACCTTGGCTTAGTGATGGTGACGGAAGCACTAAAACCGTATTGGAATGAAAATATCCAGGCTCACTTTGTATCAAATATTGACGGCTCTCATATCGCTGAAGTGTTGAAAAAGGTAAATCCCGAAACCACACTTTTCGTAATAGCTTCCAAAACCTTTACGACAAAGGAAACCATGACCAATGCTTTTACCGCCAGAGACTGGTTTTTGAAAAAGGCAAATGAGGAGGAGTATGTCAAAAAGCATTTCGTTGCCGTATCTACCAACCAGGAAGGGGTAAAGAAATTTGGAATAGCTGAGGAAAATATATTCGGTTTTTGGGACTGGGTAGGAGGGAGGTACTCGCTTTCTTCCGCTATCGGTTTGACAATCGCCTGTACGATCGGTTTTGATAATTTTGCTAAAGTACTGGATGGTTTACATTCCATAGATCAGCATTTTCGAACGACTCCTTTAAATAAAAACGTACCAGTGATCCTTGCTTTGATTGGTATTTGGTATAATAATTTTTTCGGAGCCGCCTCGGAAGCTATTCTGCCTTATGACCAGTATCTACACCGCTTTGCCGCTTATTTTCAGCAGGCAAATATGGAAAGCAATGGAAAATACACAGATCGAAATGGCGAAAAAGTAAACTACGAAACCGGGCCCATTATTTGGGGAGAACCCGGCACCAACGGCCAACATGCTTTTTATCAGTTGATACACCAGGGAACGAAGTTGATTCCCTGTGATTTTATAGCCCCTGCTATTTCTCAAAATCCCATCGGCGACCACCATAATATTTTACTATCCAATTATTTTGCGCAGACGGAAGCCTTGATGAAAGGAAAGGATCAGGCGACCGTGGAGGAAGAGTTGAAGTCAGCGGGACAATCTGAATCAGCGATCGCGGCACTTGCACCCTTTAAAGTCTTCGAAGGAAACCGACCCACCAATTCTATTTTAATAAAAAAAATAACTCCTTATACCTTAGGCCAGTTGATTGCTATGTACGAGCATAAAATTTTCGTACAGGGAGTGATCTGGAATATCTTTAGCTTTGACCAGTGGGGTGTTCAGCTTGGAAAAGAACTTGCCAATAAAATTCTTCCGGAGCTTCACTCCACCGAAAAGGTGGAAACCCATGATAGTTCCACGAATGGCCTGATCAATTGCTTTAAGCAAATGCGGAAATAGCACACTCTTTCAAGTTTACCCTGAATATTGGCCATGACTTGATACAGTGTATCAAAGGAGATAGCGAAGAGAATCGAAGCATGTCTTGAGCTTGTCGAAAGAGGGTAACTTGGAAGAACCCAATAAAGCAAGTTTGTAACTTGCGGTTGCCAAGTAACTTGCTGTCGCCAATAGTCCGCAACCTGGATTAAGTAACATAAAATCTTTAGGATCGTCTTTCATTAAGAGACGATTCTACTTCTAACACCAACATTAATGAAAAACATATTTTACGGTATTTTCTTTTTGGTATTTTTCCTTTCCTCCTGCAAAACCAATAATAAGGTAACGCCTTATGAATATGCCCTCCTCAGTGCCCACGTGTATAACGACGGTACGAAGGAACTACCAAAGAAGTTTGAAACCTTTGAGGTATATGAGGAAAAAGAAAAATCCATAATGGGTCATTTGGGAAGTTTTGTAAATGGCCTGGATGTCGGTAAAGTGATCGATCTAAGTAAAGAAGAAGAAAAAGAGGGCTTGATTGGATACCTGGCGATGAAAGCGATTTCCACAGGAGGATATTATGGGCAGGCATATCTGGATCGAAATACCAAAGAGGTAATTATCGCACATCGCGGAACGGATAGTTTAATTGACGCCTTTTCAGAAGGAAAGGTAGGGAATCAAAAGACAGGAAACAAAATATGGAACTTAGTCAAAGACCTGGATGACGATTATGAAATTTATGCCGGGAAGATTCCCCGACAACAATTTTTAGAAGCCCAGGCTTTTACCAAAAAAGTAAAGCAAGCTTATCAAAAACAATTTAATGCAGCACCCAAAATAGTACATACCGGACATTCACTGGGAGCGGTACTTGCAGAATTGTGTGCCGTGACGGATAATTGCAAAGCCATTACTTTTGAAAGCCCCGGAACCGCACCATTGCTGGAAGAACTGGAAAGCTTGTCCTACGGCAAATTTGACTATAAAACCTTCGATGCAAAAAAAGTAGATATTACCACTTATAATGCAGAACCCAACCAGATCAATACCTTACACCCGCATCTCGGAAAGGTAGTTCCGCTTTACAAAGTTTCGAAAGTGCAGAAAGCCTATGTTGACGATTATCTTTTTGAAAATATTAGCCTGCATTCGATTGATTCCTTACTACTCAGGTTTGATCACAAAACCGGGAGAGTTAGGAATTAGAAATTATTCCTAATTTGGGATGTTTAGAAAAATTATTTCCGAATAATAAATACGGCTCACCGATCCTGAAATTCTATTTTTCTTGTGAAAAATTTGAATTTCACGCTCAATGATCCTACTGTAACGCATCGAACAATGACAGGAGACTGGATCATTGAGCACAAAGTGAAGAATTTGCGAAAGCAAATCTGAACTTTGGGATCGGTGAGCCATACTTTTAGCAGAATATTAAACCTAAAAAGGTTTTCTGAACACTCCTAATTTCTAATTCCAAATTCCTAATTAAAATGCGATCGGTGCAGCCAGACACTGCTTAGGAATATCAAAAGCATCGACCAGTAAGCCAGCATCTTTTCTCACCTCTTTACACAATTTATTCACTACTCTTCGGATGGCCTTCGTTTTAGGTGGCTGCATATATTCGCTTTCCAGGTACCAGCCTTTGTGCTCCTCCATAGTCGAAAGGGCATAAAGATCACAAAGCCTTTTAAGGACTAAATGGAGGTTTAAGTCTTCGACAGCATTGACTGTTTTTACAAATTGTTCCAATACCAAATGCTCCACAAAAGCCTGAGATAAGAGCAGTAAATGCGACTGGCATCTCCCAAAAGCTTCATTGGCTGGAATCTTTCTATGAAGATATTTACGGATTCTTTGACTTACAGAAATCAACAATTTTGTTTCCCGGTATTTAAAAGCTTCTAATTGAAATGTTGAATCTTTTAGATGTTCGACCGCTGTATTTCTTGTAAAAAAAGGATTATACGAGGTAAGTTTGGTACTCACCCGAGTACTCAAAAATCTAAGCACTGCCGTAAAACCTTCATCGTGAAATGACTTCTTAAAATCAGAAAGTAAACCTTTGGCGACCAATTGCATCAGGACAGTATTATCGCCCTCGAAAGTGGTAAAAATTTCTGTATCTGCCATGAGATCCGCAAAACGATTTTCAGCAAGATACCCCTTCCCTCCGCAAGCTTCCCTGCAATCCTGCAAGGCCTTTGTCGTAAACCAGGTACTATAGGATTTCAGCCCAGCGGCCAATGTTTCAATTTCACGGATATCCTCCGCTGTCCGGTTGATGTAGCGGTTCGCCAAATGGGTCAGTCCAAAATCCAGGGCATAGGCTTTAGCCAACAAAGGCATCAGTCTTCTCTGGTGGCTGGGATAATCCAGGAGAATAGTTTCTGCTTCCCCTTCCTTAGGCGCAAATTGTCTACGTTTAAGGCCATATTTAATGGCTATAGCTAACCCGGTTTTCGCAGCACTCAGGCCGGCTCGCGGGACACTTACCCGACCGCCTACCAGGGTGCCAAGCATGGTAAAAAATCGACGGGAAGGATTTTTGATAGGGCTGCTATACACACCGGCTTCATCTACATCACCAAATTTGTTCAAGAGGTTTTCTTTTGGAATCCTTACCTGATCAAACCAGATTTTGCCATTGTCCACCCCGTTAAGGCCTAGTTTGTATCCGCAGTCTTCGATTCGAACACCGGGCATCAGCTTGCCTTTATCATCTCTTAATAGCACCAGTAAGGCATGGACGCCATGATTTTCTCCATTGACAATTAGTTGCGCAAAGACAGTTCCCATCTTTCCATGTAAGGCATTGCCAATGTATTCTTTATTGGCCTCTTCGTTTGGGGTATGGATAATAAATTCCTTGTGGAGCGGATCATAAGTTGCCGTAGTCTCCAGCCCACGAACATTGGAACCATGGCCGGTTTCTGTCATCGCAAAGCATCCCGGCAATTTTAAAGTACCAATGTCTTTGAGGTATTTGTCATGATGTTTTTTCGTCCCTAACCAAAATACACTTCCACCAAACAAACCAAACTGTACTCCAAATTTGATAGTAAGACTCGAATCATGATAGCCAAGCATTTCGAAGGTGGCGATGTAGTCGCCCATACTTCCTTTTCCGCCATAAGCTTCCGGGTAAGCAAGGGCTCCGAATCCACGGTCTGCCAACAATTTACACCAGGTCAATATTTTTTCCCGGTAAGCTTCTTTATCGCGGATGTTTTCGAGTTTAAAGGCAGGATCACTGAGTAGTGTCCTCAATTGGTTACGGGTAGCGGAGTAATCATCATCGAGGAGCGCCCTCAAAGTTTTGATATCAAAACCAGCCGTTTCTTCTGCTTTCTTCTTGAAAATAGTTCTAATACTTGAGCTACCCAGGATTCCCAATGCCTTTTCTATGTCCTTTAGGGCATCTTTAGTTTCGGGTGTTTGCCATTTGAGGACATCCTGGTCGGTCGTACTTTTTCGGGCCATCTCCAGTCCAAGTTCTACCAGTGATTTTTTTGAATCTTTCGGTAAGCTGGCTGCCTGTTTTTTAAGGATACTTACCCAATGTCTGAATAATGCCTGGGAAGGAGGATTGCCGGGATCTGTCCATTCCACTAATTGACGCTTGTCTGCTACCGTAAGAAAATTCAACTGTTTGACTTTTTCACGGATCAATTTTACTTCGCCCGGGCTTAATATACTGTCTGCCCATCCGACGTAATAAAGTGGTAAGAGACTTAAAACACCGGGAGAGTATTTTGGGAAATCAGGAGGCTGCGTACTCATAGTTTTGGTTTTTGATTAACATTTCAATCCACTTGGCTGGAAATGAGAAGCTAATATAAGGATAAGGATTGAGATCGGATGGATTAAAAACTTGGTGGGTTATGCTTATATTTAAGAAGTATGCATCAAATCGCCAAGTCTAATTCAGCCGAACAAGTAAACCACATCCGCATCATTCGTCCTACCCCTCCCTTCTCCGATACCGATACGCCTGGTTCAAGGTGATTTTAACAATAAAGTGACCTTTTAATTAGGGAATACAACAAAACTCGCCGCTAAACGCAATAGGGAATAACCGCAATAGGAGTTTGGAGTTGCGTTTAGCGAGATGTTGAACAAACCCTCTCCAAATCCCATCTTCTAAGTCGTTGATATTCAATGATCTAAGACGTTATTCCCCTGTCTTTATGGCTTTATTCACCAAAGGAAAAAGTCATGGAAGAAAATCAAAAACAATTAGCTGCATTTGAATCACATATGATTCTTAAGAACTTCAGCAAGGCCACCCGATCGTCGTATGGATGTGCCT
>JBLHJZ010000010.1:0-20077 GCA_047619515.1 Saprospiraceae bacterium
TGGAAATATCCTCAGTCTTTATTATCATAGCAATTGTTGCCGGGATTGCTTCCCGAATGGGTGCCACTAATTTTAGTGAAACTGCCTTGAAGTCAATTGGTGTAGTCGCCCCCGGTGCATTTATGGTGGGTTATGCCCGGACGATTAGTGTCATTTTAGAAATGGGGAATATTGGCGATACGGTCGCTTTTCAGTTAGCGGAAATGCTTAGGACAATGCCAACGTATGCCTCGGCTATTTTTATGTCGATCGCTCAATGCGGAATCAATCTGGTCATCCCTTCGGGTAGCGGTCAGGCATTGGCGACCTTGCCGATCATGATCCCGGTTGGCGATGTTCTCGGATTGACGAGCCAGACTACGATCCTGGCTTTTCAGATCGGCGATGGCATCACGAATCTCTTTAATCCGACACTCGGTGGTCTCATCGCGATGTTAAGTCTTTGCAGGGTTCCTTTTGATCGTTGGTTAAGGTTTATTTTTCCATTGACCTTTGTTTTATTATTAATAGCCTGGCTTTTTTTGTTGTTTAGCGTTTATATTGAATGGAGATGAATCAAAGGTCAGGGGTACGGTCTCTTGACTCTTGACCTCAAAATATTTTGAAAACCAAAACTTTAATTTATGCAGTCTGCACAAGAAATTCTTTCTACCCTCGTCTCCTTCCCCGTACTTGGAGGGCAAAGTAATCTTTCTATCATCGACTGGATTAAAAAATATCTGGAGGAGTATGAGGTATCTTATCATTTGGTGCCACATCCGGAAGAGGCGAAGACTTCTTTGCATTGCCGGATCGGGCCTGCGGTTGATGGCGGAGTGATCTTGTCCGGACACACAGACGTAGTTCCGGTTGCAGGGCAGGATTGGACGTCCGAACCTTTTGAGTTGACAGAAAAAGAAGAAAAATTATATGCCCGGGGCTCCTGTGATATGAAAGGATTTCTTGCTTGCTGCCTGGCTTGCCTGCCGGATATGTTGGCTGCTGATTTGAAAAAGCCGATTTATTTTGCTTTTTCCTATGATGAAGAAATCGGTTGTCTGGCAGCTCCTGCTTTGGTGGCTGCGATCAATAAGACTTATCTTGAAAAACCAAAGTATGCAATCATCGGAGAACCGACTATGATGCAACCGGTGGTCGGTCAAAAAGGTATTTGTATTTATAAAGTGACGGTACATGGATCCGCCGGACATAGCAGCCGGATCAAGCAGGAGGTCAGTGCAATCCATGAAGCTGCCCGCTTGATCATGTGGTTAGAAGATAAAATGGAAACGCTCATTGCAGCGGGGCATACCGACGATCGCTTTACACCCAATCACACTTCTATCCATATCGGAACCATACAAGGTGGAATTGCGCCAAATGTCATCGCGGATAAATGTGTCTTTCATTGGGATGTAAGGGTAATCCCGCAGGATAGTGTCAGGGAGGTTGCTGCAGAGTTCGAGACTTATTGCCGGGAGCGGGAGGCTATTTTAAAATCAAAATTTGCTGGATTTAAAATTGAAAATGTAGAACATCACCCACCTGTGCCTCCACTAAATACCCCGGAACACTTATCGGTTGTTGACTTAATCAAAGTACTTTCCGAAAATGATCAGCTACAGACCGTAGCCTATGCTGCCGAAGCAGGTCAATTCGCAGAAGGTGGTTTTGAATCGGTAATTTGTGGCCCGGGATCAATTCTTCAGGCGCATCGTGCTGATGAGTTTATTGCGAAGGAGCAGTTGGATAAGGGGGTAGCCTTTGTCAGGAGATTGATTAAAAACCTATCTGTTGAACCTCTATAAGGAATGAGTTACAAATAACTTTACATTCTTGGCTTGTCTTTTTTCCGTCTAATTTCCTCAAAAAGCCTCGTCGCCCGCAAGGGTGCCTACATTTTTTGACTCATTAGGCACAAAAAACCCTAACCCAAACTCTGTCAATTTATTTATACCTCATTCCTAAGGAATGAAGTCTCAAAGACTTTTTAATTTAGATATTTTCTTATCCCAAACTCAAGCCCTAAACTATAAGGGTACTCCTTTATGGGTCCATTTTTACTTTTTTTCAATAAACTTAGTCTATAATTTGGCTGGAAAAATATTTTCAAGTTGTTGACTACCTTGTACTCTACGCCAAAAGAAACCATAAGCATTAGATTTACCTTTCTAAAATCTTTGTTTTCTATTCTCCGATTCGAATCAATAGTATCTTCATTTACGGAGCCTTTTGTATGGGTATTCACATACAAGTATGGCGATAATCCAAATTCAACAAAGGGCGATAACTTTTTTTTGTTAAACAGATACCTTAAGGCTACGGGTAGTTCAATAAATTGGTGATTAGTTTTAATATTAACTTTATGGTTGTTGTTAGGTTGACTTGGAGGAATTTCTTCACCATTTAGGATAGCTAGAAGCTCTTCAGTAGTTAGAGGTTCTAGAAAAACGAAACTAGTATAACTATAGTTATTATTATATCCAATTTTTGCAATTCTAATACCGGTTTTAAATATTAAGTTCTTCCGAAATTGGAGATTATAATCGACCCCATATTTGAAATTAATAAGCCCACTTTCTCTTTCATTTCGTAGGGATTTTGAAGATGTACTCGATTCTCCTATTAGTATTCTATAAGTAAAATCTGAACCTAAAACAATATCAATACTTGAATTTTGTTGACTAGTAGCAAGAATTGGCAAAAACAAAAAAAGTAAAAGCCAAGTTTTAAGTGATAGTATTTTAGTAATATTTTTCATTATTCAAAAAAATAATTCGACCAGAGCGTCAATAAGGTTTAAGGATGCTAATGTATAGATTATTAGCCAAAAAATATTCATTAAATTTATACCTTTAGGGATATTCCCTAATAAACCCCTTGGGTTTGTTTAAGGAGACAGGCCCAATCTTTATCAACTGTCAAAACATAAAAACACTGATGGCTGGAATGAAATAGCCATAAACTTCAACCAATGTTAAAAAAAACGCTTATAGGCTTAGTCGTAGTCGTAGTTATTTCTTTTGGTTACTATCAGGTTTGGTTTTTACGCCAGCCCTCCCGAAACATCCCAAATGATGAATCCATTTTTGTCAGTCCGGCAAACGGCAAAGTTGCTGCGGTTACACATTGGGATAAGGAGAAACTAGCCTGGAACAAAGATGCAGGAGTCGTAGAAGTGCTGACCAACGATATTGGTGAAAAGGGTTGGTTGATCGCCATAGAAATGGATATTACCAATGTACATTTTCAACGTGCTCCGGCCAGCAGTCAATTGCTCAGCGAGGAATACACCCCCGGACAATTCAATAATGCATTGATTCAAACTAATCCTTTTGGATTTCGGGTGGAAAATGAACGCAACACCTTGTTGTTCCAAACTCCGGAAGGTATAAAATATAAGGTCGTACAAATAGCTGGTCTACTGGCTCGCCGGATCGAAGATTATGTGGAACCAGGACAAACCGTCAAACAAGGCGAAGTAATTGGTCTGATCAAACTGGGTAGCCAGGTCGCAATCATTCTACCGGAAAATATGGAACCAATGGTCAAAGCCGGGGATAAGGTGGTGGACGGGGAATCAATTCTTGCTACCATTAAACCTTTTTCTTTACAATAAAATCGAGCTAACATAATGGCTAGCATAATATGACTTCTTTGAAGTCATTGGATATAAAAATATGATCCCGATGTAAAACCGGGATCATATTTTGTTAGCCCATGACCGATATCATGAGTCGACTTCAAAGAAGTCGTATTATAAATTCATCACATCTGCACCGCCTGAATTTATTTCTCCCTTTATGAAGCAACCTTTTCATGTTTCACCTTCGTATTAGGTCATTGAACTAAGGGTTCCCAAAAGAATAAATTGCTGACACCCAATTTTGAACCTGTCCAAAAAGTTATTACCGAAAAGAGATACTAAAATGTAGTTCGTTATACGTTCCTTTTAAACTTTAACAAAAAAAATATGTAGCACCTCAACTTTTATTTTTTCACTAAAAATTAATTATCATGAACAGAACAGAATTTTTAGAAAAATTAGGCGTCGGCGCTGCATTTGCACTTACTACAGTTTGTTTAGGAGCCTGCACTAAACAAAGCGATGTCCTTCCTTCCGGATCAGTTGATTTCACCTTAGACCTCAATGATCCAGCGTATAGTAAATTAGCTACTGACGGAGGATACATCATTAAAAATAATGTAGTCGTAGCCCGTGACAACCTCGGTCGCTATGTGGCAGCTACCGAAAGGTGTAGCCATGAAGGAACCTATGCCATCATTCTTAAAAATAATGAATGGTTTTGTACTGACCATGATGCTCGATTTGCCATAAATGGAAATGGCTTGAATGAAAAAGGGAAAAGAAATTTGACAATTTATCAAACGGAGATTACTAATACATTATTAAGAGTTTTTTCTTGATATCAGCGTGGAATTTTGTTGGATTTTTAACCGGTAAACATTGCCAATCAAACAATACGAGTGCGTGACATATTGCAGGAAACTTGATTCAAGCTATTAGCTTTTAGCCCTTAGCTTCCCTCTGACGCGTTTTAGGAGGCGAGAAAGGGAAGCCAAAGCCAACGACTAAAAACTAAAGACCGCTAATATGTCACGCACGCTAATACTTTTATATAGAAGTTGTTTTAGGGGATTTGCATTATTCACTTTATTGTAATAATTTTATATAAACTCAAACCCACTACAATGAAAAATATCCTCTTTCCAACTGACTTCTCCAACCACGCTCCTGAGATATTCAAATATGCGGTAGAAATAGCTTTTGCCTTCAAAGCCAATCTTATCATCATGCACGCTTACGGAAAACCAGGTTTTGAATATTCTGCAGTTGAATTAAGAGAAGTCAAGTCCAAAGCTGTTCAAAACGAAATATCCGATTTTGTTTCGAAAAACTTCCCACCTAAGTACAATGAATATATTCAGGTAAACTATAGTACGATCATAGAATCCCCTGCCAGGGCAATTCTCGATACTGTGCAGGATAAGAATATTGACCTTATCGTAATGGGAATGACCGGAAAAACCAATGCAAGGGATACCCTTATGGGAAATACCGCCCTTGAAGTTTTGACAAAAGCGGATTGCCCGGTATTGGCGATTCCCGCTACTTCTATTTTCAAAAGTATTGATCGTTTGGTTTATAATACTAATTTCGAATTCAAAGACCTGGGTGCTATTAACTATCTCCGGGATTGGGCTAAAAAATTAACCGCGGCTATTTATAGTGTACACATCTCAGACCACAAAGAGAATAAGCTACAGGTGATGAACAATATCAATATTCTTAAAAATACTTACCAGGAAGAAAAATTGATCTCTTTCGAAAGTGTCGAGGGTGATTATAAAAAGGAAATTATAAACTTCGTCCGGCAAAAAGAAGCAGATATTTTAGTAATGCTATCTCACAAACGTAATTTTATTTCCAGATTGCTGGATCGGGATGAAGTGAAGAGTGTCGCCCGAGAAATATCTATCCCCTTACTCATTATCAAGGACAACGCTTATGAACTGAATACTGATGCAGAGGATTTATTACAGCTCTTGAATTCGATCGGATAAGAAAATTATCCTACTGGATGTACAGGCGAAAAAGCGAAAAAGAAAGTGGCTAAACTTTCAGAAGAGTTGAATTTGTCTGAAACGCAGCAAGATCAACTGACAGCATTGATGGAAAGCCAGGAAAAGTCCGATATTAAGAAGGGGAAAGGCAAGAAAGAATTATCTGCAACGGAGGAGGAAGCCATGAAAGCAAAAGGTAAAGGTAAAGCTGACAAAGATGCTTATAATACAAGATTAGCAGAAATTCTTACTACTGAGCAATTGGCTACTTCCCAGGAAATGAAGGCAGCGCGAAAAGAGTAGAAAATAGTCTCTTTTTTTTTAATAATCAGTCTCACTCCTCCAAGCTCTTCAATCCTGTAAGAAAAATCTTCCCCAGGTGAGCCAATAAACATAAAGTTGATTGATAGTATGTTGTAATGGAAACCCGGATGGCAGAATTGTAAGTTTCATTTCCTTTGGTTGCGGTAGATTTTATTTTTTAAAAAAGTAATCAATAAATACAAGCTCACTGTTGCTAAAAAAATACCTTTAATTAAAGCCATGATTTTATTTTATTTTGTAAATAGATAATAGGATTGGATTGCTGTAGGTCCATAATGATTTTCTACTTTAATTTTTTAAGAAATAGTTGTAGGATGCTCTTCAGGTGGTAAAGCCTATTATTACAATAGCTTAAACCTGAAAGGAGTGTCTCCTGTCACCTGAAAAAAGAAAAGAAAATTAGATGTTATTCGTAGAAAAGAAAGGAATGAAAAAGTAGGTATAAAGGAAGCCCAAAGCCATGTAAAAAGGAAGCATTCCAATTTTCAAAGCTAAAAAGAATCCCTTTTTTGATTTGGAGGAAAGAAAAAACAGCTCCCGTTGAAAAAAGGAACACTAGCATTGCGCTATATGAAAAAGGCTTTGCTGCCCCTAAGTTACAATATCAAGATAAACAGTACTCGCTTTTGACTTTTTCAGCGGCAACCACCACTGAGTTATCTACTCCTCCAGGGACGCTACGCCTAAATGTTAAAAGTTGTCTTTATTTTGATTAAGTCTAAATAAGGATTACTTTTGCAACGTTATATAATGCTAAACGACCTTTATGAGTACTTTAAAGCACAGCACCAGATTAGACGCTAGTCCTGACAAACAGGTTCGACTGCCATTTGCCCTACCCATCGTGGAAGGGAAAAAGCTCAAAAAGAAATGTTGTAAGAAATTTAAGAAAGGAAAACGTTGCGGAAGGTGCCCTAATGAATGAAAAAAGGAAGGAAATGAAAATAATGAAATTTCACGCTTGTTATTCCTTCATTATTTCCATTATTCATTCATTTATTACAAAAGGCATCTCTAATCATCCAATTTCAACACCTGAATAAAGGCCTTTTGAGGCACTTCTACGTTGCCGATCTGGCGCATTTTCTTCTTACCCTTCTTTTGTTTTTCCAATAATTTTCGTTTACGGGAAATATCACCACCATAACATTTTGCGGTGACATCTTTACGAAGTGCGGAGATGGTCTCTCTGGCAATTATTTTCGCACCAACAGCAGCCTGAATAGCGATTTGGAATTGTTGTCGAGGTAATAACTCTTTGAGTCGCGAACATATTTTACGTCCAAAGGATTCCGCTTTCGCCCGATGCACCAATGCAGATAAAGCATCTACCGAATCGCCGTTTAGCTTAATATCTACTTTGACCAAATCAGATTTCCGATAGTCGAGTGGCGCATAATCAAAGGAGGCATAACCCCGTGTAAGAGATTTTAGTCTATCATAAAAATCAAAAACGATCTCTGCCAACGGTATCTCAAAAGTCAATTCAATCCGGGTGGTAGTCAGGTAGGTTTGTTTTTTTAGAATACCTCTTTTATCCAGCGCTAATTTCAGAATCTGCCCGATATAATCTGGCTTGGTGATAATCTGAGCACTGATAAAAGGCTCTTCTACATAGGCAAGAGTCGAAGGATCCGGCATATCAGCCGGCGTTTTTACCATAAATCTTTCTGAGTCTCTTCTTGTAGATTTTGCAAAATAAGTTACGTTGGGAATCGTGGTAATTACCTCCATGTCGAACTCACGGGACAAACGCTCCTGGATAATCTCCAGGTGTAGCATCCCAAGGAATCCGCAACGGAATCCAAAACCCAGGGCCACTGAAGTTTCCGGTTCGAATACTAAAGAAGCATCATTGAGCTGTAGCTTTTCCAGGCTGTCCCGTAAATTCTCATAATCCTCATTTTCAATAGGGAAAAGCCCGGCAAAGACCATTGGTTTTACATCCTCAAAACCTTGAATTCCTGATAAACAGGGACGATCAGCAAGGGTGATCGTATCCCCTACCTTGATTTCTTTAGAGTCCTTGATTCCCGTGATTACATAGCCTACATCTCCTGCTGCCAGTTTTTTCTTTGGCATCAAGGTCATCTGCAACACACCGACTTCATCTGCATTGTATTCTTTCCCGGTATTAAAAAACCGGATTTTATCTTTTGTTTTTAGTGTACCGTTCATGATCCTGAAATAAGCAATCACCCCACGATAAGAGTTGAAAACCGAATCAAAAATCAAAGCCTGTAAGGGGGCGTCCACGTCCCCGCTTGGAGCTGGGATACGGTCAACAATCGCATTCATAATATCCTGAACACCAAGACCTGTTTTTCCACTTGCCAGTACAATATCTTCTTTTTTACAACCAATCAAATCAATCACCTGATCAGCTACCTCATCCACCATGGCAGATTCCATATCCACTTTATTGAGAACAGGGATAATCTCAAGATCATTTTCAATAGCCAGATATAGATTTGAAATAGTCTGCGCCTGGATTCCCTGAGAAGCATCCACCAAAAGTAGTGCACCTTCACAGGCCGCTAATGACCGGGAAACCTCATAAGAGAAATCGACGTGTCCGGGGGTATCTATCAAATTGAATACATAACGTTCTCCATCCGAATGATCATAATATATCTGGATAGCATGGCTCTTGATCGTAATCCCACGTTCTCGCTCCAAATCCATATCATCCAAGGCCTGACTCTGCATTTTACGCTCAGAGATCGTTTTGGTAAACTCCAACAAACGATCTGAGAGGGTACTTTTCCCATGGTCAATATGGGCTATCACACAAAAATTTCTTATGTTCTTCATCTATTTCTATCTTCAATTTTAAAATTGACCGCAAATATACGTCTTTTTAACTTGCAAAAAGGAGCAATAAACACCATTCTTTTACCTTCCCTTATAAACGGAATCATCTTAAAAATGTTGGTGTTTCAAGAATTAATAAAGTCTCTACCCTATTTCTAACTTTAATTGGGTATCCTCTTTCAGGTTAATACATATCCATATTAACAATGTTAAATATTAATATTTGTACTTAATTTATTTTGTAGTATTTTTGTTATATCACAATATAATAACATATAACACAAGCTGATTCTATGTGCTTTATTTGAAAATTCATTAAGAGCTCTAAGTATTATTTTATTTTTTTAACCTTAAAAACTATAATTATGAATGCTCCAGTAAACATTGTTTATCCTATTCAAGGCCATGCGTATCCTATCTCAGACCCCATGGGTGTAAACCTCCAGAGCGCTTATCTCACTTTTAGTTTTAGTGTCACTAAAAGTGGTGGGGCTTATGATGTAGAATGGGGTGTAGACAACCAAACTTTAGGGAATACGACTTATTGCGACATGTTTAGCGCACAATTTGTTTGGAAGCTACCAGGTGGCAAACACGAATTTTGGGTGAAAGGTGATTCGGGATCTGATAGTGTAATGTTCACTGTTTAATCAGATTTGAATAAATCAATAGTTCGGTAACTTTTAGACACAGAGCCCACAGAGAAGACACAGAGTTTCACAAAGATTTGACAAGCAATTTTTTACAGTTTTTGTAATATTTAAACTTCTTGACGGATGTACTATATGAATAATTAAAAAACATCTTTGTACACGATTAATATTCAAACCTTTGTGTCCTCTGTACTACTTCGTGAACTCTGAGTCCAAAGAGATTAAGCTCGATAACGTAATCCGATATTTCCTTTCATCAATATACTACGATTTAATATCTATACCTTCCAATATTACATTTGGTGTAACTCCTTTTGTTTTGAGCAAAATATCAGCCAAAACGCCGCAAAACCCGCCACACCCGCATCGCCCCCAAACTCTGATACAGCATACAAAGAATCTCCGCGTACACCACAATCTTCTGAGCAGTGGCCTGCAAATATAAACCTTCATTTGATCGATATGCACGCGGGCCAAAAAGCATAATCACCACCTGAATAAAAAGGATGATTCCAAAAACCCCAAAAGCTGCTGCGTAGCGCCTTGGATAATTTTTATCCACTAAAATCGCAATGGCATAAAAAAGAGACATAAATAAAAAGAGGATAAAACCTGTTCGAACGAACATCCGATGCTGCCAATAATCAACATTATAAGGAACATAAGCGATTCCGATATAACAAATCCCAGATAGGATACCCAAAAAGGAAGCAATCAGAATCAGCGCTTTCGAGCGATTGGATTTAAACAAAGATGGCAAAGCGACAAAAAAGAAAATCAGACAAAGGCCGGATATACTCAAGGCAGATTTAAACAACAAATGACAAAGCATATTAGATTCGCCATCAAAAGTCCGGGTTCGACCAAGATCACTGAAGTAGTTGTATAAAAAATCATAGCTTTCATACTCCGGATGATGGATCGTGCCGCCTGGATAGAGCCACATCGCCAGGCCTGTCAATAGGAAAAATTGTATCGCTGCGAATATCCCCAGCTTGAAAGCGAAGAGTTGCCAAGTGTTTGTTTTCATAGCGCAAATATATAAAAATCAATAAAGGAGCTAGAGTAGTTAAGGAGGGTTAAGAATCCGCAGACCTTAACCCTCCTTAATTACCCTAACCCTCCTTAACCTCTTTCCTAAATCTCCTCCGGCCCGACTACTTCTACCCACTGACCGGGCTTCCTCGCATTGACCGTATTATCATACATCGCTTCGCTGGTCACCGATGGCAGATAGAAGTGACCGATATATGCAGCATTCAATTGAATTCTAAAGGTTTTTGATTTATTATACCAGGTTTCGTAAAAGGTATAGACTCTATCGTCCCGGATATCCTGGTAGACGGGTACATCTGTATTTTCGAAATTAGCGACATCGCTCATCCGGGTATTGAGTATTTCCCAACCCGATGGGAATACCTGACTGATCGCCATTTCTTTGTGATAATATCTTCGGCTATCCTTATTGCTTACCGTGATCTCAGCGATAAAATCTGTTCCCTGTAAGATGCTGGAAGGATCCAATACTTTACCATCTGTCGTTTTGTATTGTATATTCATCGCCATATTCTTTGCAGCTTCTGTCTGATCACCAACGATAGGTTGACCCCGAACAACAATTTTTGCGTAAAGCATACCTCCTGAAGTATTCGTAACTTTCACTGTAGTATTTCGACCATTACTGACATCAATATCAATCAGACTAATTGGTTTTTGGGTGCCTACGGCTACCCCCTTCCCACTGCCCAGTTGATAAGTAAAGCGCAACTCATCCGATAGTTTATTACCAGCAACAAACTTCCCGATTACTTTGAGAGAATAAGCAGTTGTTTGGGTACTGTACCATTGTCCTGAGTTAAGTCCTTCGGAAATTTGTTTAGCCATAAGCGCCGCATCTTTCATCCGGTTGAGGTACATCATTGTTTCCATAATCATTGCTTCATCTCTCATCTCTGAACCAAAGGTGTAGGAAAGTTCCACATAATCTTCTACATCCGTAGTCAGGTTTTGCACCAATTGGTTAGCCACTTCTGTTTTTCCGGCAATCGCATAGGCAGCCGCCAGTCTCCACTTGGTAGAAGTAGAAAGATCTTTCATCTCGCGCAGCCTGTTCATCGCACCTAACTCAGGTTTACCAGCCAAAGCTAAAGTATACAACCGGTAAGCTTGTTCGAAAGCATAATTGCCCCGATAGTAGCCATCTGTATTCGTACTTTGATTCCAGTTTTTTGCTTCTTTCTTTTGAAAATCAGTCCACCTATTCATTACGATAGAAGACACATCATAGCCCAATGCTTTAGCTTCCAGTAAAAAATGTCCCGCATAAGTGCTACCCCAGGAATTGACATAATTATCACCCGGCCAGTAGGCAAAGCCTCCATTGGTATGCTGAAAACTTTTGAGTCGCTCAATACCTGCTTTTACATTAAAAGCAATTTCTTTCTTTCGCTTATCGTCCAGATCCATTAAGTTACCGACATATAACTGAGGGAATACAGAAGAAGTCGTTTGCTCCACACAACCATACGGATAGCGAAGAAGGAAATTGATTCGTTTATCCAGGTTCAGTGGAGGAATACTAGAAACTTCCAGGGTAGCACTGTTGGTGCCTTCCACTCCGGGCAGTACAAAATCTTTTGTCCAATTCGCCGTATTTTCCAAAACCTCCGCATAACTGTCCGTTACATAAGGATTCGGATTTCGGATATCAATTTCAATCTCCTGGGTGGCTACTTCTCCCCCACCCGTTGCCGTCACTTTGAATCTGGCAATACCAACCACTCTCGGGATTTCAATATCAAACTCAGCCATCTGATCCCCTACTCTTGAGAAAGTAAGCGTCTGGCTATTGCTACCGATAAATTTCACCCGCCCGGTGCTTTCCTCTACTTTTACATTTACGGTTTTCACCTTATCCTCCATCGCGAAAACATTCACCGGCAATTTCAACTTTTCCCCGGGCCCCAGTACCCTGGGTAAAGTAGCCAATACCATCAGTGGTTTTCTAACAGGTGTTGTCTTTTCTATATTACCATAAGCGCCATTATTCGAAGCCACGACCATGGTACGGACGGAACCAACATAATTTGGCATGATAAACTCATGAACCTTCTTTTCTCCTTTTTTCAAATAAAAAGGGCCAAAATGCTTGACCACCGGCTTGAAACGATTGGCTTTGTCAGCACCCCCCTTATCAATATTTTCAGCATCCCCTCCAATACTCAGGAGTTTGTCCATCATCCCGCCGGAGGCTCCGAGCACATAATCGTACACATCCCATGTTTTTACACCCAATGCCTCCCGGGCATAGAAAACATCCCAGGGGTTTGGAGTTTTGAATCTCGTCAAATCCAATAAGCCATCATCTACGACGGCTACGGTATATGCCATCGCCTGCCCAGAGGATTCACTCACTTCGATTTTTACTTTCTCTTCCGGTTTTAAAACATCGGCCATTTTTAAGGTCGGCTTTAGTCGGGTATTCGGATCTTCTACATGAATCGGAACGACACCGTACATCCTAATTGGCAGATCGTTTTCGGTCTGGCTATGCGGCTGCAACAGGGACACATGCGCATAAACGGTAGGCGCCATCTCCGGCATTGCCCTGAAGGTGAATTTTGTTTCTTCAGCCTCCGAAGTTTTCCAGTAGCTATCCAATACTTTGGAACCGGATTCGATCGTCACCAGTATTCGTCCTCCTTCACTACTTGGAATCCTGATTTCCACATCATCACCGACTTCATATTTCTTTTTATCGGTAGAAAACATCAGCATTGCGGCGGCTTTCCGCTGCTCGTCATTATTATCTTCATACCAGGGATAACCTGAATAGAAATAATCCCCTGAGCAATGTCCGCTTTCCTCATCGCAAACCCGTACGAGGTAATATCCCCATCCATCAACGTTCACCTCCCAATTGGCGGTACCCTTATTATTAGTAGTTACTCTTGCAGCATCCAAAGCATTAAAATGCGTGCTGGTATTATACATGCTCACATTGGATTGATTGGATTCCCACCACCAGCGCCACTCCGCCCGGTAAATACCTATTGATAAGTTTCGGTTTTTTATCGGTTCTCCCTTTTCGTTTACTGCCGCAAATTCCAAAGTTCCTCCTTTGTCGATGTCTATTCTTTTCGAGCCATAACGGTCGGTCGGGATAGATACACCCGCGTAGGATTTATAGGGGCTATAAGTAATGGATTGATTATCTTCACTGAAATCTCCGCCATTTTCAAATGCCCTGGTTCTAAAATCTGCTTTCATTTTCCCCGGCATAAAATCATTGCCACGGAAATCGGTTTTCACTTTTGCGTTGCCATCATTATCAACTTCCGCTTCGAATAAGGTGGAATACTCGGAGTCCGTTTTTCGGGCTGGGTCGTCAAATTCAAAAGATCCGAAAGCAGGGAAAGTGGTATTTGTCTGCCGGAGTTTCATCTCAATTTTCGTATTGAGATTACGTCCAGGAGCCCCGTGTAGCCAATTGACCTGTAAATCCGTATTGAGCGGCATATCTTCGGCGGACAATTCTTCCTTTCCGAAATCAAGATTGATTTTTAAACGGTTAGGTTTGATTGTTTCGATTTTTAACGTCTTATTGAAAACTGCACCACCCAGTTTTACCGTCGCCTGCCAGTTGCCTGTGGGATCATCCGACTTGGTAGAAATAGCAAGCGGATATACATTATTGACATTATCCGTTGTCGTAAATTTTGTGTGCAATTGATTTCGGGCATCATATAGCTCGAAAGAAATCGGGTGATTATTCGGTAGTTTATCCAGTTTGTCCTCCAATACAAAATTCAAATACAGCGAATCTCCTGGTCTCCATACGCCACGTTCCCCATAAAGGAAACCTTTAATCCCTTTTTGAGCTTCCGTACCTGATACATCAAACTTACTGAGTGACAAAGAGTTATTATCCATCAATCGAAGATATCCTTTATCCGACCCCTGATTGGCCACGACGACAAATGGTTGCTCCCCTTCAAGGTCTGCCACTGCGACCCCTTCGCCATCCGTTTGTATGGTTTTGATGGATTGCTGTTGATAATCAAAAATTTCCAGATTAATTCCCGCCACTGACTTCGTAGACCTAAGATCTGTCACATAGAACATCATCGTGCCATCCGTCCCGCTTTTTGCGATAATTCCAAGGTTAGAGGCTACCACATTTCTACTCACAAAATTATGACTGCTATAAAAAGCAGGGAAGCAAGGATCATCCCTATGCTCGTACTCAAATTCATCATAATATCCTCCAACGCCATAATAGCCATAATCCATAATGGAATTCCCCTGCTCTTCCGGGTTATCAAAGGGATTTTCTAACATCTGGAGGTTATCGTCCTTCTTGTCTGCTCCACAATAATAGGAAGTATAGTCCGGTCTGAATCCAATGCGGATTTGATAAATTGCATTAGGATCTTGTTGTAATATGGTACTCAAATCAAGGGCATATCTGGTCCAGGTATTATTATTACCGGTTTCATTTAAGTCGTTCAGTTTGATCTGTTTTTGGACTTCGATCTTCCCTACCCGATTTAGCTGATAATCTCCGCCATTTATTTCATTCGTTTGTAAAAACTGTAAAATATTATTATTATAGATTTTAAAAATTTCAACATCAATAACGTTAAGGTTGACTGCTTCAAAAGGAAAGGTCAATCCTTCGGAATTCGGAAGGATAACTCCTGAACCCACCAAGCGGAGAGCAGGTTTTGGTGCTTCAAAAAGCAAAGTTTCCTGAATTTTATTTTTGAGTTTGTCTTTATTTATATTTTTTAGTCCGGCTTCGATACTTACCGTTTTTTCACCACTTAAGCGGATCGCCGGGTATATCCTGAGCTGATTCCCGTCTACCTGAAATCTAAGCTGGCCGTCGTAATCACTGATTCGAACCAAACCTTTAAAGTCCTGGGATTGGAGCAAAGGATCAGAGAAATGAATTAGCGTATATTGTTCTTCATCCTGAACTACGGTAGCAGACATTACTTTAAAATTATCGACTCCCGGAACCGTAAAAGACTGGCTTTTATTCATTTTTACTCCAAGTGGGCTTCCATCCCATTTAACGGTAAGCTCTTCGTCGTCTTTTCCTCTGGCTATATTTTCGATAAAAAAGGTATGGGCCTTTTTGTCGGAAGCATGTTCCCAGCGAACGTTTGGTTTTTGGCCAGAGAGTTCCACCTGCAATAACTTTTCAACTTCTTCACTTTCAGCTACATCATACGTAAAAACAGACCCAGTCAATCGCTGGTTTTTGGTGTCCGAAGGATCTATTCCTGTCAGCCCCTGAAAGCTCACCCCAAAATTTTGCGCTTTGACTTTAAAATCAAACTCAAAAGAGGTGGCATCCTTCGGAAGATTTTTGTACAGCTTCTCAAGGTTTACCGTACCGATAAAATCCTTCTTTGCTTCCAGATAATCGTCGGGTGTAAACTCGATGGTACGGTCATCTTCCCATACCGCTTTTCCCTTGATCCTGGGTCGGAAAGAAATGATATCCGTTTCCAGGTCAGCGCCTATCTTATCAGCGGATACGAGACTACTGGTAAAACGAATTTTGATAGGTGCCGCTTTCGAGATTTCACCCGAGGTATAAGCATAAATAAATGCACTCAGGCTGGTGGGCATTTCTTTAGCTATCGGTGTTTGCTTACAGGCAAAAAATACCAAGAGCGCTAATAAAAAAGTAAAACGGTAAAAATTTTGGATTTGATTTCGCATGATAATTCGATTTTGATAGGGATTTCCCAGGTTGTTGAAATACTTTTACGGGAATTTAATTTTAAAGATACTTATTGTCGCATGCAATATAGAAGCTTGACACTACTATAATAGAGCGTGTTTAACATTCGTTACAATAAGATTAACATTCGTAAGAACTAAGCTATACTTCGTGCGGGATAAATCCGTGATGCTACTTTCGGTCAATCTGGCCGCCTCAGTATGACAAAAAGTTGATTCTAAATTATTTGTCATCCTTCGACAGGCTCAGAACAATTTCTAAAAAGGCTTGAATCACAAGTTTTTATCATTTAGCAGCATCACTTTTTCAAGCCAATCGAAGTATAGTTTTCGAAATTGTGGGTGCATTGGAAAGACTTCCAATTCTCAAGATTTCGTAAAGTTAATGAATAATTGAAAGCGAAAGCATATTATTTATACTAAAAATTTTATACGCGTTTTTTAAATAACTTTATAAAGTCTATTTGTGGCAAAACCAAAACGGCCATATATTGCATAAATAGCACAAAGCTCGAAATGGCGCTTTTTTTGTAATTATCGATAATGTTTATCCGTTATAAAGGGTGCATTTCATTTTTTTCGCAGCAAGTACTTCCAGCACTTTGAGTTCCGGACGCACTAACATGAAAAACGAATATTAGCAATACACCCGTCATAACCTATTAAGCTCTTTTTTCGTTTATTATTTAAAATCCAAATATAACCCACGTATAGATGAAAGATTTTATCCCGTTGTTTCCTTTAAAAATGGTAGTTTTTCCAGATGAAAACCTGAACCTGCATATCTTCGAGCCTCGTTATAAACAACTCATTCGTGAATGTGAGCAAAACGGAACGACTTTCGGCGTACCTGCATTCATAGATAATAAAATCATGGATTTCGGCACCGAGTTACAGTTAGTCAATATTGATAAGCGCTTTGACAACGGGGAGATGGATATTAAAACCCGGGGAATAGGCGTATTTAGGATCGAAGAATTTTACAGAACTACTCCTAATAAATTATATAGCGGCGCCGATATTAAACGCTTAAAAAGTGCAGACGAAGGCGACGAATCGCTTTACGAATTGATTCGGGAGAACATCAATGAGCTATTCATTTCTCTGGATATCAAAAACAACCTGGAGATCGAACATACCGACTTTAAAACCTACCATATCGCTCATCATGTAGGATTTTCGGTGACTCAAGAGTATCAATTTCTTTGTATGGCCTCAGAAAAATTACGCCAGGAATACATGATTGATCACATGCTGAAGCTGATCCCTGTGATCCGTGAAATGGAGCGCCTGAAAAAAAGAGCCCAGCTTAACGGGCATTTTAAGAATATTATTCCTCCGGCCTGATTCAGGGGTGAGAAATGAGAGGTGAGGGTCGTCGTTATGAAATCCTTGTAATGAAGAACATTACTACGGATTATCAACCTAGACCGTCAACAAAAACGCTAGCCTGAAATCGGCATCTTATTATTTGCTGATTCTTAAGTCTTTTCATCATAGATACCTTCATTGACAGCATCTTCCTGGATGCCATGCAGTTGAACGGTCTTTTTACTCTTTCTCAACCTCATATTCAAGAATTCTACTAATAGCGCAAAGGCGATAGAGAAGTATAAGTATCCCTTAGGAATAGAGCCATCAATTAAGTGAGCCATATGGAAGCCCTCTGCAATCAGAAGGAATCCGATAAGGATCAAAAAGGACATCCCGAGCATTTGTATCGTCGGGTGTTTATTGACAAAGCGACCGACAGGCACTGCAAACAGCATCATAATCAGTACTGAAAACACTACGGCTATTATCATGATGATCAAAGCGCCGACTAAACCTGTGGTCATACCAACTGCCGTCAGGATAGAATCAAAAGAGAAAACAATATTGATGATGGTAATCTGTACGATGACACTAGAGACTGAGACCACTTTTTTCGGTCTCCCCTGCTTCTCATTCTCATCGCCTTCCAGTTTATGGTGAATCTCTGTTACACTTTTATATAATAAAAACAAACCTCCAGCGATCAGGATCAGCGCCTGCCCGGAAAATGCTGCATGCTTTCCAAATAGTCCAAACTCCAACCAGGGTTTTTCCATGGCAATGAGGATATTAATACCAAAGAGCAGTACAATTCTGATGACCATCGCTAATACTAGACCTACATTCGTCGCTTTCTTTTGATCCGCATCAGGAAGTTTACTGGCTGCAATAGATATAAATATGATATTATCGACACCTAAGACGATTTCTAAAAAGGTGAGGGTTAAAAGACTCATCCATACTTCTCCGGAAGCAAAATCCGGTATTGTCATTAAAAACAGGCTATCCATATCTCGTTTTGTTTATTATTCTGCAATTTTACGAAAAATGGTTTTAATTTTGAACAATAGCTTTCAATAAAGCAAGTAAATTTTAAATATCAAACCTGGCTTAAGGTGCTAATTCTTGAATATCAAATACTTAGAATCTATATAAATTTATTGGCATGCCTATAAAAAAGCCTTTCCCTCCCACTATTTGCCTTTCTCCTTCGCAATAGCTAAGGCTATTCCGAACGCTGCCTTTGGTGAATCCTGATTGTCTGGCTATTTCAAGTTCATCCTGGCAGAGAAAAAATGTTGCCCGTTTCTTCAATATGATATTAGAATTCTGCCAAATGGAGAGGAGATTCATCTGGAAATTTCCGGAGACGAAAAGGTGAAGAGCTTTTTAAAAACTTTGATGTAGGCTTAAAGTCTCTGGTGGACGCAAGTTCAGAAACTTGCTTTAGTGGGCTTTGGTTGAATGTTTTTATTTGTCTTTCTTAATCGCAGGTTTCTTTTTTTACTCGCTTTGGCTAAAGGATTAAAGTCTACGCATAATTGCAGCCAATAGGCTAAATCATCATCGGTATCAAAGCCCTCAGGCCTTACAAAAACATAACCTTTCATTGGCCGGCCGGTGAAGTCCATCGGTTGACAACCTTCTCTTTCCATAGCTTTTATCGAAGCCTCCTCCCCTATTCTCGCCATCAATAAATCCGTATCTTTCTTTTTATCGAAGTGGATGCCGCAGCACATTTTTTCATCTACCATAAAGCATAAGCCGTTAAACATCTTTTTCCCGAAATAGTCAACCTTTTTTTCTTTAAATATCTGCCGGATTCGGTCTGCTAAAAATTCGTCGTATGCCATGATCTTTTTTAATTAGGAATTAGGATTAAGGATTACCTTCTTTGAACGTCTGACCGCTCGATTTTGATTTCTTTTCCTTTGATTTCTATTTTTGATCTAGATTACAAAGGTATACAGTGTGAGTAAGAGAATGATACAGTTTATTGAACAGTCTCCCCTCTTCCAAACGTTAACCCCATTCTTTTTACCGAAGAACAATCATAAACTTCGGTCGCTATTAAATCATCATTAAAATCCAGGACATCACTTAGGCGACCGGCGGTTTTTGTTTTAAATTTTATAGTAAAAATAGCTAGTTCCGGGTCATGTGAAATCCCAAAAGCACTATACCAGGAACTGGTAATTAATCCTTGTTCTAAAAAAGAAAAACCAAAACTCTCCGCATTAAAATTTTCCAGATTAAAATTTCCAATGTTTATAAATTCCAGTACTTCCGGATCGAAGGAGAGCGTAGCCTGAAAGCCCAGCACCTCCTTAAATTGATCACAACTAATTTCTACCATGATCTCCTCCCCTTTTTGGAAGTCAATATCTTTTGTTTTAAAATTTATAATCGCACCCAATTCAGTATCGTCCACTCCTTTAAAACCATTCGTCTCTGCGCTGTTATTAATATCCCCGATTTTAATCCCCACAAAGTCAGCCGTCATACTATCCTGGATTTCCAAGATTTCATAATACTCCGGGAAAAGGGTCTCCCAGGGATTCTCAGGATTTGGAAAAATAAAATCTGCATCGACAAACCGCCAACTTGTATTATTTTGAAAAGTAGTATCGATCAGTAAAATCATCTTTCGA
>JBLHJZ010000011.1:0-19826 GCA_047619515.1 Saprospiraceae bacterium
GATTATAAAAATACTATCGTTCATAGTAAATTTGATAACCTGGTTGAAGCCACTATAAATGGTGAAGATGTATCGACGATGGAACGGTTCTATCGGTGGATTGCCGGTTTCCGGATGGCCGCAGAAAAACCAATAACGGGATTTGGGCCGGGCAATTTTTATAATTTTTATAAGTCTTATACGGTCTCCAGTTTTGAGACCTATGTGAGTGACAACCCCGAAAAATCAGGTATCCATAGCTATTTTCTATTGATGATGGTAGAACAAGGATTTGTTGGGATGATAATATTTATTGCCTTAAGTTTTTACGCACTCATCAAAGGAGAGCAGGTATACCATGAATCTCGAAGGATAACCCGCAAAGGAATCGTCATGGGAGCAATATTGTCTTTAGTCGTGATCAATGCTTTTCTCCTGATTAACGACATGATCGAAACCGACAAAATGGGGACTTTCTTTTTTATGAATCTGGCACTGATTATTAATATGGATATAGCCAATAAATCAGAGGTGAGAGGTGAGTAGCCCTGTCCTCACCTTTCACCCCTCATTCCTGAATTTCATGCCCATATTTCTCAGAATACTTCCGGTATAATACTTTTTGCTTATCGTCAAGGCTGATTTCTTTGCCGCGAATAAAGGCCGCTTCCACCTTATTTGTTCGGTAATCCAAGGCGTCTCCTGTACTGATAAAAAGAGTTGCATCTTTACCAATTTCCAGGGAACCAACCGTTTTGTCAATTCCCAGAATCTTAGCGGTATTTAAAGTCAGGGCACTTATTGCGGCTTCTTTGTCCAGTCCAAAGCCGACTGCCTGACCTGCCTGAAACGGTAAATTGCGCTCTTGCATCGGCTCATCGTCCATATGGAAAGCATATAATACTCCTGCTTTCTCCAGTGCAACAGCAGTCTTGAAAGGCTGGTCAATATCAGCATCCTCCCTTGGAGGCAGATCATGTGTTTTATGGAGTAATATCGCTACCTTATTTTCTTTTAAAAAATCAGTGATCATCCAGGAGTCTCTTCCACCGACAATCACGGGCGTAAGATCATATTGCTTAGCGATCAAAACGGATTGAGTAATTGTTTTTATATCGTTAGTATGGATGTATAGCTTTTTCGAACCCTCAAACAAGCCCTTCATCGCTTCGAACTTGAGATTGATATTTGAATGGGATTTATTGTCAACATAAGCTTTAGCTTCCGCCATATAATCTTCGACCTCTTTAATCTGCTTGTCATAATCTTTATTTTTTGAAACGCTTCGGGTTGTCCAGCTCCAGGAAGAGATAGATGGCCAGTTCAGATGAATACCATCCTCTAATTTGTAGGCGGCGTCTTCCCAATTCCAGGCATCGAGTTCTACAACAGTACTCTGTCCGGAAATACGCCCGCCTTGCGGAACGATCTGGGCGAGTAAAACACCATTTGATCTGACGGTTGGTACTACTTCTGAATCTGTATTATAAGCGACGATTGCTCTGAGGTTAGGATTGATATAACCTATCTCTCTGGCATCTCTGGTTGCTCCTACCGCACCGATTTCAATAAGCCCCAGCCGGGTGTTTGCGGTAATAAAGCCTGGGTAAACATGTTTCCCGCTGGCGTCAATTATTTTTCCAAATTGCCCACGATCGATCCGGATGGTAGTCGCGTCAGCAACATTGGTTATTTTACCTTTATCAAAAGTAATGAGGCTATTATTGATAACTTTTCCATTGCCGATATGCGCTGTTGCTCCCAAAATAGCAATGGCCTGGCTTTGATTAGGTGCCGGCGTCTGCTGTGCAATTGATATAACAGCGAGAAGGCAAAAGAAGAAGGTGTTTATAAAATATTTCATTTTTTTTATTTATTTATTTTATTTATAAAAAGCCGCTGGAGAAAATTAGTAGGCTTCGAAAACCGTTAGTCAAACCTCGCAGGTTTTGGAAACCTGCGAGGTTTATCCAGGCTTAATCCTGCATTTCATCTTCCATATCATCACAGTGATAGTTGTGCATACGGCGACCTTTTGGAGGACCGGTTTTTCCACCCTCTTTTTTCACTACCAACATCTTTTGAATAAGGCGGGCACGTTCGGCTTTGATTTCTTCCCGAATCTTCAGGTCCTCCTCCCGATCGAATAATTTTATACCATCTACAAAAGTCATCTGGGCTTTGGCATATACGGAAAGCGGATTATCAGTCCAAAGAACGATATCAGCATCCTTGCCTACTTTGATACTGCCTACTTTATCATCAACATGAAGCATCTTAGCAGGATTGAGGGTGACAAACTTAAGCGCTTCCTCTTCTGAAACACCTCCATATTTGACGGCTTTGGCAGCTTCCTGATTGAGTCGTCTTGCCATCTCCGCATCATCAGAGTTGAATCCGGTAAGTACCCCTTCCCGATGCATGATGGCACCATTATATGGAATGGCGTGAATTACTTCGTATTTGTATGCCCACCAATCTGCAAAGCTGGAACCTGCAGCACCGTGCTTTGCCATTTTATCTGCGACTTTATAGCCTTCCAGGATATGGGTAAAAGTGTTGATTTTGAAACCCATATCATCAGCGACATGCATGAGCATATTGATCTCTGATTGTACATAAGAATGACAAGTGATATGACGTTCGTTGTTTAATATTTCACCGAGGGTTTCCAGGTCAAGATCCCGACGTGTGCCCGGTTTCCCTTTATTAGCAAGGTACTCTTTTGCCCTGGTAAAGTAATCCCGGTAGACTTGCTCCACACCCATCCGGGTATTTGGAAAACGGTTGTTGCTACTCGAACTGGATCGCTTTACATTTTCTCCTAAAGCAAATTTTATAAAACCCGGTGCATCTTTAAATTTCATTTCTTCAGGAGCAGAACCCCAGCGTAATTTGATCAAAGCAGATTGACCGCCGATCGGATTACAGGAACCGTGGAGTAAGTGTGCCGTTGTCACTCCTCCGGCCAATTGTCGGTAGATATTGATATCTTCAGAATTGACGACATCTCTGATACTTACTTCCGCTGTGCTTTCCTGGGTGCATTCATTGACTCCACGACTGATGGCAATATGTGAATGCTCATCGATAATACCAGGCGTCAAGTGCATACTCGTTCCATCAATTACTTTTCCGGATTTTGATTTTAAATTAGTGCCGACGGAAGATATTTTCCCATCAACGATTAATACGTCTGTGTTTTTGAGGATTCCATCCTTTTCATTCGTCCATACCGTAGCATTTCTGATCAGATAAGTATTTTTAGTAGGTTTTTCTGACCAGCCATGCGCCATGAAGGGATAAAGGATTTCGCCTAATTTTTCGTCTTCGTCATTCTCTTTTTTATCCTCTTTTCCTTCCTTCCCTTTTTTCTCTTTTCTGTCATTTTTTTTCCCATCCTTCTTTTCGTCTTTTGGCGTTTCTCCCTGATAGTTGGCTGTCCAGGATACCCAGGTACCGTCGATAAGTGTAGCGTTACCTGACCACAATTTATCGTTTTCGATAACCGTCCCGGAGAGTCTCAATATTTTGGTTTCTTCTTTATGAGGAGGAAAGGAGAGCGTGATCAAACCTTTAGAATATTTGTGTTTGACACTAATCTTAGTGGAATCATTCACTTCGATCTCCATTTTGTCTTTTACGATAAGTTTGAAAGTTTGGCCGCCTACTTTAAGTTCATAAGTGCCGTCGAGATTAGGTTCTTCCAAATCCTTGATGATAAAAGCTTTTCCCCGAATCCAATTCTGGTGAATTTTAGCTTTCTCGTTAAAAATATTTTCGGAAGCGATCACGAAATTAGCCAGTTTGCCAGCGTCAAGGCTACCGATGATATCATAGACTCCCATCAGCTTTGCAGGGGTATGTGTAATCGCTTTCAATGCCTGATCCTCTGTCAATCCTTGCTCAATCGCAGTTTTGATGTTTTTCCAAAAATCAGCTTTGCTTTTTAAGCCGTTCGTAGTTAAGACAAACTCAATCCCTGCATTTGCCAAACGGGCAGGATTAGAAGGAGCCAGTTCCCAGTGTTTCATATCACCCAGTGAAACGGCAAGTGCATCATAAGGGTCCTGTACATCAATGGCATCCGGAAAATTTAGGGGGAGTATAAATTTTGAACCCGTTGCTTTTATTTCATCAAGGCGCTGGTATTCGTCTCCGTTTCCTTTAAAGATATAGCTGACACCGAATTCTTTTCCCATTTTGGCAGCACGTAGAACTTCCAGCTTGTCCCGAACATCGAAGACCTGAGGTAATCCGGATATTTCGTTCCAGGCTTCGAGCGAAATATTTTTTTCCTCTTTGCTACCATAATCTTTATACCATTGAGCATCCAGGTAGGTTTGTCGGAATAATGAAATTCCGCCCATCAGCGATCCCGGATAACTCTGGGAGGATGTTCCTTTTTTGAAAGAAAGAACATGGGCCACTTTTTCTTTTAGCAGTGCTTTATGTTCCCGGCCTTCCCCAAGTGTTACCAAGGTCGAAGTCCCGCGACTCAAACCGTCTTCCTGGTGAGTCATGACTGCCGTAAAACCATTATTCCGATAATCTTTTGCTGCCTTGTCATCGGCCTTGAAATTTTCATGTGCCCGAAATTCTGGTTTCAGTGCCTGATTCCAGGAGTAGGCGCCTTCTTTTTTGCTAAGCATTTGCTGACTTCTGCTAAAACCGCCGCCGCCTCTTTCTCTTTTTATTTCCGGTATTCCATAAGCAGCATACATGTCAATGAATCCAGGGTATATAAACTTGCCTTTCAAATCAGTAACGAGGGCACCTTCAGGAATAGGTATCCGGGTACCGATAGCTACTATTTTACCATTTTTGATAATGAGCGTTGCCTCTTCGATTTTTTCATTATAAGATTTATAAATGGTCGCATTAATAAAGGCGTATAAACCATCCCGCTCATCATAGACTCCGTTTTGAGGGAAAGTAATCTGTGCAGTCAGCGAAAAGGTGAAAAGCACGCAGAAAAGAGTCAGAAAGCTTAGTTGTTGCTTAGTTTTGTTCATAATTGGATAAAGAGTTTAATTATTAGGAGATGAAAATAAGAGATATTTTATTGATAGTTGGGTAGTTTTACTAAATTATTTAAATATTATTTTTTGAGACAAGGCAAAACGATAATAAAAACTACCTTACTTTCAGTTTTTATTCTTATTTCGACTTGTCTAATAATACTAAATAACTTTTAACGCTTGGCGAATGATTTTAACACCTGAAATAGAAACGTTTATAGGGGAAGTAAGAAAAAGTATAGCATCGGATACTTTCGTAAAGCTCACGTTGAGTAAAATGGCAGGAGGGGAAGAAGGTTTGATCAACGTGTACATACGAAAAATTGAACTCAAGGGCGAAAATCAGCTGTCCTTTACCTTGCATTATCAGACCAGAGACGAGGTGAAGAATCACCCCATTGAAGAAGGGCTTGGAATTATTAGACTGTGGTTGGGAGTGACGATTCTGAATGCGAACTTATTGACTTCTGAAGCGGATTATAATTTGGTTTTTAATAAAAAAAGAAAAGCCAGGCTGTTGACAAAAAAAGCATCCCTTAAAACGGTGCCATCCACAACACATGATAGAAGCAAAGCACGGCAAATAACTCCTGAAGGAAATGTCTACTTAAGAGCATTAGGGATTACTTCTGCTGAAGGAAAAGTGATGAAGGAAGGGCAACGCAAATTCAAACAGATCAATAAGTATATAGAAATTCTCAGCGGACTGATCAAAGACAATTTCGAAAAAGAGCAGTTAAATATCCTCGATGTGGGGAGTGGCAAAGGCTATCTTACTTTTGCTTTGTATGATTTTTTGAAAAATAGCTTGCATAAAAAGCCTCAGATTGCAGGTATAGAACTGCGGCAACCACTCGTGGATTTCACTAATCAGCTTGCGGCTGAGACGGGTTTTGACCAACTTCAATTCATCGCAAAAGACATCAATGATTTTGAAGTGAAAGACCTGGACATTTTGATCGCGCTACATGCCTGCGATATCGCCACTGACATTGCTATTGCCAAAGGCATTCAATCCAATGCGAAGCTCATCGTCGTGGCGCCCTGTTGTCATAAGCAGATCCGGAAAGAAATGAATTGTTCGTCCGAACTTGCCCCGATATTAAAACATGGTATCCTGGAGGAACGCCAGGCAGAGTTGATCACCGATGGTATCCGGGCGCTACTCCTGGAAGCTCATGGCTATAAAACGAAGGTTTTTGAGTTTATTTCCACAGAGCATACGAGCAAAAACCTGATGATTGTCGGTACTAAAGCTAAGGCCGATACTGGAGCTTATAAGAAGATTGAAGATATTAAGAAATCTTTTGGAATTGAGGAACATTATCTGGAGGGGCTTTTGGAGAGATAGTCCTCCTTCGTCGGAAGAAATAGTTCACCTGCGGTGAAAGAGATAGTCCCGACTTTAGGTCGGAAAGTGATTGTACTACCTGCGGTAGTAAGGGATAGTTTGCCTGTAGCAAAAGTGGGATTCGAGACATAGTTTAGCAGAGTGGAAATTTATACTATAATTTCCTGGTTTGTCAAGAGCGGAGCCATACTTGCGAGGGTGTTCAAATAACTGTGTTTTGGGGGGCGGATTTCCCTTTAGGGTTCAGGGTGCGGGTAGGCAGAGACACCGTTTTTTGAACACTCTGATACTTGCCGACGAACGAGGCACTATCACTTTCACCGCAGATGAACTACCCCTGAACATACACCACATACTTCTCCTCAAAAAAATCGCCTGCGAAATATTTGGATACGGGATAGGTCTCTATGTATTGTTTATTGGAAAGTGCCCTGATTTCTGCCTTAATATCTCCCCCTTTTAAAGTGATGAGCCCGTTAGGAATGGCGTGGGTTTGTTTCTTCTTGAGTAATCTAAAACTCCAGTCGATGAGTTTGTCAAGGCTGGCTACCGCTCTACAGACCACGAAATCGAAATGGTGCTTGATTTCTTCCGACCTCATGTGCTTTGCTTTTACGTTTTTAAGCTCAAGGGCGTTGATGACCTCATTGGTGACCATTATTTTTTTGCCGGTACCATCGATGAGTGTAAATTGGGTTTCCGGGAATAAGATAGCGAGCGGAATACCGGGGAATCCGCCTCCGGTACCTAGATCGAGCACTTCAGCGCCAGGCAAAAAAGTAATCACTTTTGCTATAGCGAGAGAGTGAAGAATGTGCCTTTCGACAATATTGTCAATATCTTTTCGGGAGATGACATTGATCTTATCGTTCCATTCCAGATAAAGGCTTGGAAGTTGCGCTAATTGCTGGATTTGTAATGCAGAAAGTTTTGGGAAGTATTTTGAGATGGTCTCCATGTATTATCAGTTTGATGCTTTTCGCTCTTAATTCTATTAAAATTACAAAGATACCTTTTCTGACAAGAGACATAAAATTAAAAATAGGATTAAAAACAGAATCGCCTGGCCACATCAAAAAGTCTTGATATGGACAGGCGAAACGTTTTTTAATAAGTGCGGGAGATAATTAAGCTTGTGCAGCTAAAAGTACCTTCTCTTTTTGAACTTGCTTTAACTGAACCTTTTTAGCATCTCCCTTTTTTGATTTAGTTCGGCGCGTGGTAGATTCCAGATAAGCCTGTGCTCTTGGTGTTTGCAATAGTTGGAATAAAATTTCTTTGGCACGGAACAATTGGGCTTTCACCGTTCCGAGCGGAATTTCTAATTCAGTAGCGATTTCATCGTAACTCAGTTCTTCAAAAAAACGAAGTTCGATCATCAGGCGATATTTTAGGCTTAGTTCGCCTAGGATATTACGCATGAGGCTCAGCCGCTGTGTCCGGATAAACTGTTCTTCCGGATCAAGCGCACTTGAACGAATGTTGCTTGAAAAGTCATGATCACTATTCGCTTCGATAGGATCGTCAATAGATAATAAGTGCAGGCGCTTTTTCCGAATGTGGTCGATACAGTTATTAATCGCGATCTTGAATAACCAAGTGCTAAATGCATAGCGAGGAGCATAGCTAGGCAGCTTGTTAAAAGCTTTGCCAAATGCTTCCAAGGTAAGGTCATCCGCATCGTCGCGGTTGTTAACCATCTTTAACATCATGTGGAAAATTGAACTGCGGTAGCGCTCCATCAGCATGGTGTAAGCCTTTTGGCTGCCATCAATTGCATCTAAGACCATGTTGTAGTCTTCCTGCGCGCGAGGAGATAGGTTGTTCGTTTTTTCTTCTGTTTTTACTTCCATCGATTTGTATTTCCAGTCATTAAAACCGGAGAGAAAACCAAATAGTAGAGTATGAGACCAAAATCAAAAAAAGGAACCCAATAAATAAGGCTAGTATCCTGAAGTTTTTTGAATGTTGCTCTGTACCATAGGATTATAACGGATATTCTCACCAGATATACTAAAATAACCACAGCAAATATCGTGCTAAAGTTTAATATCAATAGCACAATGGCCCCAAAATAGTACAAGAAGTGACTCAGAGTATACAAGCCCAGAAGTATCTGGTGTTTCAAGTGATAGTGTTTCCCTGCGGTCAAGTGTCTTGTCTTTTGCCGGTAATAATCCTTCCAGGATTGTTTTCCTTCCGAATACATAAAGCTCTCTGATTCGAGAGCGATTCGGGTGTTTTTTGCGGTGGCGGCTGCATTGATAAACAGATCGTCATCTCCGGAAAGTAAATGGTCGTGGTCAGTAAATCCGCCCACTTCCCGGAAAAGTTTTTTTCTGTACATCAAATTTCGGCCAACCCCCATGTAAGGCATACCGGCCAAAGCGAAAGAAAAATAGTGTGTAGCAGTTGTAAGTGTCTCATAGCGAATCCATTTATTTAAAATGCTTTTCGCTTTGTAATGCGGTCCGTAACCTAAGACAATATCTGTCTGGTCGTCGAGATGGCTAACCATGTCTCTGATCCAGTTGTTGCTGTTTGGTACGCAATCCGCATCTGTCAATAAAAGAATCTCATATTTCGCTGCTTCAATTCCCTGAGCCAATGCAAACTTTTTTCCACTGCCTTCGGGTTTGTCTTTCAACGAAATGTTTCGCAAGATAGGATATTTTATATGATAATTCAATAATATGTTATCCGTTGAGTCTGAGGAATCGTCGTTTACTATGATCACTTCAAAGGAACGGTAGTTTTGATTTAGTATTCGGTCTAAATTTTTTTTCAGATTTTTGGCTTCATTACGTGCACAGATGACTATAGACACCGCAAGATCCTCTTTTCCGGGTGCTCTTTTTTCTTTTATGGCCGGCTTGTAGAAGGCTAGTTTTGAAAAGAGGAACAACCAATACATCATTTGGATAATAAAGGCGGTGATGAAAATCCAGAAGGTGATTTGGAGGAGCATATATTTTTTCTGTTGTGTATTTATGGGACGCAGAACACACAAAGAAGACACAACGCACAGAGTGTGAAAGCAGGTGCTAATTCTAAATTCGCATTTATCTTTGACAAAAAGATTTCTCTTTTCGTTTTTAAATCTTCAAATAGCTCTGGGGTAGTGGCAAGCATTTTTTTGACTTTGCTGTTCTTAAAATACTGCAAAGCAAGCTTTCGATATTGCCAGGCGATCCAGCCCATTGGCAAGAGGGTCAACAAGTAAATCCATCCTATGTAGGGAATGTCGATGAAATGGCTGACAAGTTTTGTTTGGAGATAAAAGGCTAGGGGTAAAATAATTAAACCACTCATGACCATGATCGTTGGTTTGTAACCGTGGAATACTTTAATCTTCCTGGCTAAAAAACCGGGGATGAAAAATGCCACAAAATTATTGATCCAGCCATAGAGGAAAAGAGGGAGGCCGAAAATTATTTTTAATACATTCAGGAAAGAAGGGCGGTTTTTAAGAAAATTAAATACGGCAAGATCATTAATTTTTTCTTTTTTTAATAATTCAAAATAGGAACTTGCTGCTGAAATAAAACCTTTGCGCTCCGTTTCAGAGAGCGATTTGATTTGCTGCAAAACCTGCTGCGTTCTTACAAAAGTATCCTGCGGAGATAATGGTTTTTCAGATTGCAGGATGGTTTCTATATCTGCTAATAATTGATCCTGTTCCTCAATTTCGGTATGAAAAACAAGGGACTCTACCTGATATTGGAGATCAGCGGTCAATTGCTTTGCAGCCTGGAACGGATCTTCATTATAAACCTCCTGATAGTCACTTAGCTTTATTGGCGCACCAACATTTACCAATACTTCACTTCGGAATTCCAGTGGCGCCGTATAGTTCAGACCAATCGGAATAATGGTGATCCCCAGATTAAAGTTATGTTTGTTTTCTGCGCTTAGGGCAATTCGAGCGGTGCCTGTTCTTATTTTTCTGATTCTCCTCTCTACTTCGCTGGTACCTTCAGCAGCGATATAGATACCTCCTCCGCTGGCAAGATGGCTATCTGCGCGGGCAAAATTTTCCTCGTTTTGAATCCCCCTACCATTAACATCCTTAGGTCGTTCGACAGGAATGCAAAACATATTCAGGATTGCTCCGAGAATCGGGTTTTTAAACAACCCGGCATTTGCTAAAAAAGATATTTGTTTTGGAATTTCGACCGCTACATTCAAAGGATCCATCAATGTGCTGGGGTGATTAGAAACGATAATTGCCGGATTTTTAAATGCCAATCGCTTTTTATTGATGACCGTACACTTAGCATAGAAAATGCGGAGCGTGAGGAACACTGTAAATTTTAAAAACAGGTATATAATGGAAACGAAAATTCTCATCAAGCTCGAAAATTTAGCAAAAAATCTTTTACATCTTTGTCAAACAGCTTGCCTTCATTAAAATGAAAAGCTACTTTGACCGGTAAGACATAGACCGGTAATTTGTTTTGCAAAATAAAATCTTTGTGTAGTTCTAAGCGCATTGCATCTTTTTCGGTCGTTAAAATTATTTTCCGGTCGCTCTCGATTTTATCAAATTCATTTTTAAGATTAGAGATGTCAAAGCTATTAAAGAAGTGGTGATCTGCATATTCTAAGGCTTTCACATAATTGACCTTTTCATAAAGGTATTCTAAAAGATAATCTGTATTGGCAATAGCGCAAATGAGGAGTACATCAACGTTTTCTTTTAACGGAAAAACATAATTGCGCTGAAGAAAAAAATAAGGCTGCTCGTATTCGTAATAAGAGAAGTAAATCCGCTGCATCGGAAAAGGTTTAATCTCATCAATCATATTGATTTTCTCTTCTTCGGTAATCTGAGGCGGACATTTTGAAATAATTAGAATATCTGCCCGGTGATAAGCAGATCGGGCTTCTCTCAATCTTCCGCTTGGCAATAGATAGTCCCTGGTAAAAGGGAGGGCGTATTCTGTCAATAAGATATTTAATCCTGGTTTTACGGAACGATGCTGAAAAGCATCATCGAGTAAGATTGCCTGCGTATCAGGACGATCCATTATGATTTTTGGAATGGCAAAGGTCCGGCTCTCCGCTATGGTCACCAGAATATTATCGAATTTTCTACGAAATTGCAAGGGCTCATCTCCTGTCATTTCCGCATTGTGGCTGGGTAAAACGATAAGGAAACCTTTGGTCTTTCGTTTGTAACCACGGCTTAAAGTCGCTACATTTATATAATCTTTAAGCAAGCGGATCAGATATTCGATATGTGGCGTCTTGCCAGCTCCTCCCAGAGAAAGGTTTCCTACAGAGATGATAGGTATATCAAATTCGACGCCTTTTAAGAGATTGTTACTGTAAAAAAAATTACGCAAACTCACACCTATCCCATAGAGTAAGGAAAAGGGAGCCAATAATAGACGAACTAAAAAATTTTGGATCATAATAAATAGTCAGAACGTTGCAAGTGTGCAAATTAATGAAAATATCCTCCTGTCGCAGCATTTTTTAACTCTTATTGAGTAAAGAGAGTTACAGGCCATGTCAGAAAACAAAATAAAGATCACACTTATAGTCGAAGGGTGTCGACGAAGTGCGTGACCACTTCCTGTATGTTTCTTATATTTGTTTCTTATACTTTAAAATAAACACACATGCAGGCAATGATACTAGCGGCCGGATTGGGCACAAGGCTTCGCCCTTTGACGAATGACAAACCAAAAGCATTGGTGGAGGTCGGTGACATGTCTTTATTGGAGATCACTATCCGGCGATTGATAAAGTATGGCTTCGATGATATTATTATTAATGTTCATCACTTTGCGGATCAGATTCTTCAGCTTTTAAAAATGAAAGACAATTTTGGGATACGTATCTCTATCTCTGATGAAAGAGGTCAAATATTAGAAACCGGAGGAGGCCTTAAAAAAGCAAGACCGTTTTTCAAAAACGAACCTTTCCTGCTTTGTAATACTGATGTGATCACGAATATTGATTTTAAAAAAATATATGATACCCATTTGTCAAATGGTGGGCTGGCTACCTTAGCCACCCGGCAAAGAAGTACTTCGAGGTATTTGATCTTTGATGAAGAGCACATCTTACATGGCTGGGCAAATGTAACAACCGGCGATGTGAAAATGAGTAGGGTTAAAAAAGGACACTTGTCGCTAAGGGCATTTAGTGGCATTCATGTCCTAAGCCCTAAGATATTTGATTTGATGACACAGGAGGGAAAATTTTCTATCATAGAGGTGTATTTAAAAGCTGCCGAAGACCAGCTCATTTTTAGCTATGAGCATGATGAAGACATCTGGATAGATGTAGGAAAGAAAGAAAATCTTGATGCGGCACAGAATCTGGCTCATTTAGTACTGTAAAGGAAGGTAGGCGGGCTGAATAATTTCAATTAAATCAAGTTTTCTCAATCAGTCCTCCAATATTTCCATTTCGATTATACTCAAAAACCATTATAAATCTTAAATTTGAGGTATAATTGGGACAGTGTATTAATACCTGTCGCATAATATATAAACATACGAGAAATAAAAGTCGAACTAATTATGAGCAAACTTCCAATAGGTACCTTTATAAATATGGCAGCAGTCGTCATAGGTAGTTTTATCGGATTGCTACTCTATCAATTTATGCCGGATATTCGGCATGATGTAAGCCTGATCACAGAACAGGCGCTGGGGATCGGTATCCTCATATTAGGTATTCAGATGAGTCTGAAGATTAAGGATGAGATGATGTTGATTTTTATCATCAGTCTTATTCTCGGAGGAATCCTCGGAGAATGGGCCGGCCTCAAAGAAATATTTGAATCCTGGAAAGGATGGTTTGAATTGAATTTCACCATGGGTCAGGAGCGATTTTCTACCGGCCTGATTGCTGCTTTCGTTTTGTTTTGCGCAAGTCCGATCACGATTGTCGGTGCAATAGAAGAGGGGATTCAAAATAAGCGAGAGCTATTGATTGTCAAATCTATCTTTGATGCTATCATGGCAATAGTGCTGACTTCTACTTACGGAGGCATCGGGGTATTATTCTCCATATTACCAATGTTGTTGATACAGGGAGGTATTACAATGATCGCAGGGAAAGTGAAATCGATTTTTACAAAATCTATAATTTCACAAATCAGCGCAGTTGGCGGGGCATTGCTCATCGCCCTTGCACTTAAGGTTTTGGTGATTGATGATTTAAAAGTTGCCAGTTTGATTCCAGCTTTTTTAGTAGTACTTATGATGAACTGGCTATATGGTAAGCTAGGATTGAAAGCGTAAAGGGGACATTCCTCGATTAGCCGAGATCAAAGACAATAGTGGGCATTTTTTCAGCCCCCCTAATTCTTGAGTAAATTCAAGAGATATTCTCCGTAACCGCTTTTGATATATTTCTGCCCTAGTTTTTCAAGTTGAGTATCATCAATGAAGCCCATTTCCCAGGCAACTTCTTCGATACAGCCAATCTTCAGACCTTGGCGGTCTTCAATGACTTCGATAAACTGGCCTGCCTGTATTAGTGATTTATGTGTGCCGGTATCGAGCCAGGCTACGCCTCTACTCAATACGGCTACTTTTAATTTACCGGCTTTCAGATAATACTTATTGACATCTGTGATTTCGTACTCTCCTCGGGGGCTGGGTTCAAGGTTTTCAGCCACCTCAACGACACTGTTATCATAGAAATATAACCCAGGAACCGCATAATTCGATTTCGGATTTTCAGGTTTTTCTTCGATAGAAAGCGCATTAAAATTTTTATCAAATTCTACTACCCCATATCTTTCCGGGTCGGCTACCTGGTACGCAAAGACAATACCCCCGTCAGGATGAGCACTTTCCTGAAGTAATTCTTTCAAACCATTGCCATAAAAAATATTGTCACCAAGAATTAGTGCTACACTATCATCACCAATAAAATCTTTGCCGAGGACGAATGCCTGCGCAAGGCCATTAGGAACATATTGTGCCACATAAGAAAATTCACAGCCGATCTCCTTCCCGTCCCCAAGTAGTTTCTTAAAGTTGGGAAGATCATCGGGTGTCGAAATAATAAGGATTTCGCGAATTCCTGCTGATAGGAGTGAAGATAGCGGATAGTAGATCATGGGTTTGTCATAAACCGGCATCATCTGTTTGCTCACCGCAAGTGTTAATGGATAAAGTCTGGTACCGAGTCCACCGGCAAGGATAATTCCTTTCATTGGTAAAAGTATAATCTGTTAATGGTAATTAATCAAGTATTACTTAAAAAGTTATTTTTTAGCAGGGCCAAATCCGCGGAGGATAAGTTGCACTATTTTCTTTAAAAAGCCAAAATATTATTGGGAACCAAATAGGTCAGATGCTAGGAAAGATCAAAATCAAAAAAAAGAGGAAATTATTGCTCCAAGGCTATCTCTTGAAAAATCTTCTTAATGCGGAGAATAAGTTCATTTGGCTTGAATGGCTTGGTGATAAAATCCGTCGCGCCGAGTCTGAAAGCTTCTAATACCGTATCATCATGTTCTAAAGCAGAGATAATAATTATCGGAAGCTTACTGCCCAAATCTTTACGGACATAGGTGATCAATTCAAGACCATTAACAAAAGGCATCATTATATCAGCTACAATAAGGTCAGGAGACGCGGTATTAATTTTTTCTAATGCCTGTTTCCCGTTTTCGGCAATGTCAACCTGAAACCCTTGCCTTTGCAAACGGAATTCCAACGCGGTGAGCATTATTTCTTCATCTTCACAAATAAGGATCTTCATAGATGCTTCTACTGTAGTTAAATGGTGATGTTGTATTAATATAGATCAACAACTAAAAACTGTAGTACAAAGGTATAAAGAAAAAAGGAATTTCAATTGCATTTGTATTATAAAAAAATATAATATACTGCTCTTTTAGGCGCTATTCCTTTAAAGGAAGGGTAATATCAATGCAGAAGAAGGTATTTAGGATAAATTTATTACGCCTATTAAAGCCTTGCCAGTTCCTGGTTTAGTTCCGATACCGTATTGGGGCAAAGAGACGCTAACGTTTGTATCAAGCCTGGAATCTGGTCAATCTCAGCAGAACCTTTAGCAAAAGTTTCAATATTTTTGTTAGCCGCTGTCATTTCATCATTGCCCACAAAAGCAAGTGTTGATTTAAGTTTATGGCTGACTGCACTTAACTCACTCCATTTAGCTTCCTGGCAAATGGCTACCATTTTGTTAATTTCCTGAGGGAGTTCCTCTAGCAGCATTTCCAGCATAATTTTTTTCATAGCCTCATCTCCGTCAGACATCATCTCCATATATTCGAGATTAATATACTTATTGCAATTCACGTCCATAATAATTTTAAGATTGTGTAGTGTATTTAGTAATTTTTTCAAATAGTTGACTCGGCTCAAAAGGCTTTAAGACGAAATCGTCCATTCCGTACTCTTTAAATTTTTCATCTTTGGCAATATGCGCATGAGCGGTCATTGCAAGGATAGGAATCCCGGCAATTTCCGGCGGCATATTATTCCTTATATAATGAGTAGTCTCAAATCCATCCATAATAGGCATCTGGATATCCATCAATATAATATCAAATGCCTTTTTTTCTAAAATGTGGATCGCTTCCTGGCCGTTATTAGCAACAGTGATTTTTATTTTTGACCACTGGCGCTCAAGCGTCTTTCTTGCTACTAATTGATTCATCTTATGATCTTCAACCAGTAATAGCTCGATTTCCAAATCCTCTTTGATATTAGAAGGAGTACTTGCTCCAATACCTTCCTGAACCTGAGAGGCTTTTCCATGTTGGAATGCCAGTTCGAAAAAGAAAGTGGACCCCTTCCCGAAAATACTTGTTGCACCAATATGCCCGGCTTGTTGTTTTACTAGATTTTTTGCAATAGACAAACCAAGCCCGGTACCTTCGTACAAGCGTTCTTTTGTTCTTATCCGGGTGAAGGAATCAAAAACCGCATCGAGTTTGTCTCCGGGAATTCCAAGCCCGGTATCTTCTATTTCAAACTTGAGACTAAACGTTTCTCTATCTAGTGGTAGACAAAGAACACGAATCTTTACAAAACCGCTGTCTGTAAATTTTACGGCATTCCCAACCAGGTTATATAAAATCTGATTCAAACGAAGCTTATCGCCAATGATCACTTGTGGTACATCGGGGGCTATCTCTAATTTAAAACTGAGATCTTTTTCATTGACCTTATACTGCATTACATTGACTAGATTTGAAAGCACCTTATACAAATCAAAGTCTTTATATTCAAACTGGATTTTCCCGTTTTGTAAAGTTGAAATTTCCAGGATGTCATTGATAATCCCCAAAAGAATCTCAGAGGATTGTTTGATATTACTTACATAACTAGCCTGTTCTTCAGGCATATCCGTCTTAGCCAGCAGATTGCTCATCCCAAGTATTGCATTCATTGGTGTTCGCATTTCATGGCTGATACTGGCAATGAATTGCTCTTTCATTTTTGACGATTGACGGGCAACATCACGAGCTTTTCGCAATTCTTCTGCTTGCTTACGTTCAGTGATATCTCTGACGATCATATTGTATTCGCCAGCAGTATCTGAGGCATTTGCAGTGATCAGGCAGTATTTAATTTTTCCATCCCTGGATCTAACTTCCATCTCAAAGTCTTCTAAGGCGCTACCTGATTTGACTGATAAAAGGAATACATTTCTTGCTGCTTCAGGGTGATAAAAAGAATGAATATTGTCAAGCTGCTTAAGTTCTTCTTTGCTACAGTCAAAAAGAGTGAGGGTTGCGTCATTGAAATCCACTAATTGCCCTTCATTTGTACAGATAAAAATAGCGTCTTTTGACTTGGTAAAAATATCCTGATATCTTTCCTGACTTTGAAATAACTCTTGTTCTGATATCTTTCTCTCGGTGATGTCCTGAATGATACCACTCAACACTAATTTACTTTCTGTATTGGTATTGGTCTGGCATTGGATAAAGATATATCGTTTCTGGCCACTACTAAGTGCTATTTGGATATCTTTCTTTACGACGTTGCCGGAAAGGGCTTCCTCATGGATTTTATCAAAAATATTGAAAGAAGCGTCTGCATTTTTTAGCTCATCCAGCGCAGTAATGTTTTTCCGGCCAGAATAGGCAAAAATTCTAAACACCTCATTTGATGCCTTAAATTCTTTAGTCTCAGGATTGAACTCCCAACTTCCAATATGAGAAAGTCTTTGCGTTTCTTCTAATCTTAATAAAACACTGCTTCGCTCAATAGAGTACCTGAGCGTTTTGGCAAGAAGGTCTGAATCAAAAGCACCTTTGATCAGAAAGTCTTGAGCACCTGCCTTTACGGCATTTAATCCCAGATTTTTATCAGAAAGCCCCGTTAAGACAATCACATTTTTTTCTGGAAATTTGTCGAGAATCTTTTCAAGCGTTTCAAAACCACGGCTATCTGGTAGTGTCAAATCCAAAAGAATGGCAGCATAATCCCCCGCTTCCTCCAATGCAGTAATAGCATCTGATAAATGGGTCTTATGGTCTATTTTACAATTTAACAGATCAGACTCCATCAGCAATAACTCCACTAGCCTGGCATCTCCCGGATTGTCTTCAACCAATAAGATTTTGTGATAAGATTCAAAATTAGAAACTTCTTCGTGCATAGATGAATCTTGAGTGGTAGAGAAATCTCCAGAGAATAAATTTTTAGCCTCGTTATATAAGTTGTGCTCCAAAATCGTGTGTTTAACCTACCAACGCACCTAAATTGATGCCAAATTAGGGTAGCAATCACTTGCGAGGAATAAAAACAAAAGTTGCACTACCACTGTCCACTACAAAAAGGCATAAAAAGTGTTTCGGGTCTTTGTAAACAGCCGTAAAAGCATCCACTTTTGAGGACTCGATAAGCTGTTTGGTCACAAATTCCTCCAGAGAAGAAGCATTTACAAGCCAATTTCCCTGGATATGGTCTGTATCAAGAGGGATGCCGACATTTATCCCCTGAAGGTGAAGTATGAAAATAGGATACCTGGATACATCCTGATCAAGGATAGCATCGGAAGTAAAAGATAAGAACCCATTATAGGCCTGTAATTCTTTTTCTAATTTCTTAGTTTGTTCTTCTGTAAACATGGAGGCAAAGGTAATATTTTTCCTTCTTTGGCAAATCCAGAAGGGATTGAAGTTTATTTTTCTTAGGTTTCTTCGGAATCAAAAGATTTATCCATCCAGCTACTCCAGTCATCAATCCCTTTTTTTTGCTTGAGTTGCAATAACGCAACAGTCTCGATATGATGCGTATGAGGAAACATGTCGACAGGTTGTAGCTTTAAAACTTCATATTTTTCATCCAATAAACTAAAATCCCGGGCCTGAGTGGCAGGATTACAACTAACATAAATTATCCTGGGCGATTCCAATAATAAGAGGATTTTAATCACATCGGCATGCATACCGGCACGAGGAGGATCGGTAATCACCAGCTCAGGTCTTCCATGCTTTTTAGCAAAGGTAGTACTAAGGATATTTTTTACGTCCCCGGCATAAAATACGGTATTATCAAATCCGTTGAGATCCGAGTTCTCTTTCGCATCTTCAATGGCAGAAGCAACTTCTTCTATACCGACTACCTGCTTGCAAAACCGGGCAATATAAAGGGCAATACTTCCAATGCCGGTATAAAGGTCATACACGTTTTCGGTTCCCTTGAGGTCTGCAAATTTTACAACAGTATCAAAAAGGCGAACGGCTTGCTGGGTATTGGTCTGGAAGAAAGACTTGGGACCAATTTTGAATCGTATATCTCCTAACTGCTCTTCGATAAAATTATTACCATGATAAGTGTGAATATCCAGATCTAGAATAAAGTCGTTTTCCTTTGAATTAATGCAATATTGTAAAGAGTTAATAGCCGGAAAGCGTTTTAATACCTCATCCAGATATGCTTTCCGCAGTACTATATCTTCATGGTAAAAACTTATGATGAGCATGATTTCATCCTGCATGGTGATCCTCAACAGGATATGCCTCAGGAAGCCTTTTCCCTCTTTGAGATCGAAAAAAGGCAGTTTTTGCTGAATAGCTATCTCCAGCAATGTATTTCGAATATCATTGGAAGGATCTTTCTGGAGATAGCATTTATTGATGGGAACGATCTTATCAAATGCTCCGGAGCGATGAAATCCCAGAACGTCTTCTAAGTTGGACTTCCCCTGGTCAACTTCTTCCTTCGTTAACCAGCGTTTATTGGAAAAGGTAAATTCAACCTTATTGCGATAGAAAGTATTTTCAAGGCAGGGAACGATAGGAAGCAATTCTCCGATCTGGATTTTACCGATACGCTTCATGGCATTTGAAACGACCAGTTCTTTTTGCTGGAGTTGGGCTTCGTAGCTCAGGTTTTGCCATTTACATCCTCCACAGACCCCAAAGTGTTCACAAAAGGGTTCGACCCTGTCTTCAGAGTATTTATGGAAATGGCTTACTTTACCCTCAGCAAAAGCGCTTTTTGATTTGAAAATCG
>JBLHJZ010000012.1:0-19650 GCA_047619515.1 Saprospiraceae bacterium
ACCTCATACACCGACTGAAAGACGCAGGTATTCCGGTGATTTCCGAAATAGAATTCGCAGGCAAACATACTAATGCTACCATCGTGGCCATCACAGGTAGCAACGGGAAAACTACAACAACGAATCTTACTTACCACCTTCTCCAATCAGCTGGCTTAGACGCCGCACTTGGAGGAAACGTAGGCTATAGCTTCGCTCGTTTGCTTACCGAAGAACTACACCAGTATTATGTGTTGGAACTGAGCAGTTTTCAGTTGGACGGAATCAAGGCCTTTAGACCTGATATTTCCATGCTTCTCAATATCTCACCGGATCACCTGGATAGATATGAGTACAAAATGGAAAATTATGTCGCTTCTAAATTCCGTGTCATGATGAATCAGCGTGCTGAGGATCATTTCATTTTTAATGCAAAAGATGAAAATATTTTATCTTTTTTGAAAAATGAAAAGCTAAAAGTAAACCTGATTGAAGTGGATGACGTAAAAACAACAAATGAAAAACTGATAGTCAACCAATTTGATTTTGACCTTTCTCAGACTAGCTTGAAAGGAAGGCATAATCTGTTTAATGCAACTTGTGCTATCAAGGCGGCAATATTGCTTGGTGTAGAAAAAAAGGCGATACAACTAGGGTTAAATTCCTTTGTAAATGCACCGCATAGACTGGAGTCGGTTTGCACTACCAATAATGTTGAGTATATCAACGATAGCAAAGCGACTAATGTCGATGCCGTATATTTTGCTTTGGATGCGATGACCAAACCGATCGTCTGGATTGTAGGCGGGACAGACAAAGGCAATGATTATGGACCAATACTGGATTTGGTCGAATCAAAAGTCAAAGCAATTGTTTGTCTTGGACTTGATAATACTAAGATTCTCGAAGTTTTTACGCCGATTGTAAAAAATATTGAGGAGACAAAAAGTGCTAATGAAGCAGTGGCGATAGCAAGTACTTATGCAGAATCAGGAGATGTAGTTTTATTATCCCCTGCCTGCGCAAGTTTTGACTTGTTTAAAAACTATGAAGATCGCGGTGATCAATTTAAAAGCGCAGTATTGGGATTGAAGATTAAGGATTAAGGATTTAGGAATTTTTTGCGAATAATCCAAAATTCTCAATCCTAAATAATAAAAAGTTCTTTGACAATGAGAAAACTTAATCAAATTTAAATAAAAAATAAAAACACAAATTACTCCTGGATTATGTCAATTGGTAATAGAATATATGCAGAATTACAAGGTGATCGTGCCGTTTGGATGATTGTGGCAATGCTGTCCATTTTCTCTATCCTTGCGGTATATAGTGCCACCGGGCATATAGCTTTTAAATACAGAGCAGGTGCAACAGAGTCCTATTTGATAAAACATTTGTTCCTGATCTTTGGTGGATTGGTAATTACCTACTTGTGCTACCTGATGCATTATACCCAGTATTCGAAAATAGCACCCTTATTACTGGTTATTTCTATTCCATTGCTGATATATACCATAGCTTTTGGTGTAGAAGTAAACGAGGCAAGACGATGGTTGGAAATCCCATTCGTAGGCATTACTTTCCAGACCTCAGATTTTGCTAAGCTGGCCTTGATTATTTATGTAGCCAGGGCGATTTCGGCGAAACAAGACTATATTAAGGATTTTAACAGTGCATTTCTTCCGATTGTAGTACCAATATTGATCATTTGTGGTTTGATTGCTCCTTCGGATTTGTCTACTGCATTGCTCTTATTTTTTACTTGTATAGTGATGATGTTTCTTGGGCGGGTTTCTTTTAAGTATATCATATTATTACTGTTTCTTGGGGTCGTAGTATTTGCTTTTCTAATCGTTATCGGCGAATTTTTTCCAGGAATAGTAAGGACAGATACCTGGGTGGAACGAATGACAGATTTTGTAGAAAATACCGAAGGTGCTTATCAGGTAAAGCACTCTAAGATTGCTATAGCGAATGGCGGCTATTTTGGAGAAGGGCCTGGTAATAGTTCAATGCGAAATTATTTGCCGGCGCCATACTCGGATTTTATTTATGCAATTATTTGCGAAGAATATGGCTTGGTAGGTGGCTTTACGATCATAGGTTTGTACGTGATGTTGTTTTTTCGCAGCGTCAGTATAGTTACCAAAAGCCCCAAAGCATTCGGTGCAATGTTGGTACTTGGTCTGGGATTGATTGTGTCGGCACAGGCTATGGCAAATATTGCGGTATCCGTACACTTGGTCCCGGTGACTGGACTTAATTTACCCTTGATCAGTAAGGGAGGGACATCGATTATTTTCTCGAGTATTGCTTTTGGAATGATACTGAGTGTAAGCCGATATATTGAAAAAACAGAATAGAAAACATCTGGTGCACAAGCGAAGCGATCACAAGCAAAGCGACCACAAGCGAAGCGATCACAAAATAAAATTGATCACAAGATAGAAGAATATGAGGATTATTATCTCAGGTGGCGGAACAGGAGGCCATGTTTTCCCGGCCATAGCGATTGCAGATGAGCTAAAGCAAATCGATCCGAAGATTGAAATATTATTTGTAGGAGCGAAAGGAAAGATAGAAATGGAAAAAGTTCCAAAAGCTGGCTACCCAATCAAAGGATTGTGGATTAGCGGATTACAAAGAAAATTGACAATAGGGAATCTGATGTTTCCATTTAAACTGATACACAGTCTTTGGAAAGCATTTTGGATCGTTCGGAAATTCAAACCGGATGTAGCAGTTGGAGTAGGAGGTTTTGCAAGTGGGCCAACGCTGGCGGTAGCCAATTGGTTAAGCGTACCGACTTTGTTGCAGGAACAAAACTCTTATGCCGGGGTGACGAATAAGTTACTTTCCAAAAAAGCCAATACGATTTGTGTGGCTTATGAAAAGATGGAACGCTATTTCCCGGCAGGAAAAATTGTGTTGACCGGAAACCCTGTCCGAAAAGATATCATTCATAGGAATGTCAATAGGGAAGAAGGAATTCGGCACTTTGGTTTAGATTCGAATAAGAAAACCATTGTCATAATTGGAGGAAGCCTTGGAGCAAGATCAATTAACCGAGGGATGAGAGCGAGTTTTGAACTATTAAAAAAACAGGGAGAAGTTCAGGTTTTATGGCAGTCAGGAAAGCTGTATATCGAGGAATACGCAATAAGTGAAACAGCAAATTTGCCGAATATAAAGATATCGGCATTTATTGATAGAATGGATTTGGCTTATGCCATGGCTGATGTAGTGATCGGTAGAGCAGGGGCTTCGACGATCTCTGAACTATGTATCGTCGGAAAAGCTACGATTCTGGTACCTTCTCCAAATGTGGCAGAAGATCATCAAACTAAAAATGCGATGGCTTTAGTTGAGGCAGCAGCAGCGATTCTGGTCAAAGACAAAGAAGTCAATGACAAGATGATACAAAGCGCTTTAGAGGTCTTGGGTGATAAGAATATTCAGCAAAGGCTGGAGAAAAATATTTTAAAACTCGGGAAGCCCGGAGCAGCGGAAGCTATTGCCCGCGAAGTCTTGAAACTGGGGTCAATTACCCGGTAACTTCAAGTTACCTGGTAACTTTTTCCGGCTTCTTCGCACGCCAAAGTCACCAGGTAACTGCATTTACCAGGTGACTGCCAAAACAATTTCATTACATTTTTAAAATATTTTTACATTAAACAATTAACATATAAAAATACGGCATATACTTTGATATAGTATATTGAAAAACAAGGAATTACATAGATAAAATATATTAACACAACCTGAGAATAGATAATAAAAAACAAAAAAGTTGAATCTGAATGATGTACATAAAATATATTTCATTGGAGTAGGAGGGATCGGAATGAGTGCTCTAGCCCGCTATTTCAATGGCTTAGGATGTGAGGTTCATGGATATGATAAAACAGAAACAGTACTGACCAAAAAGTTGGCTCAGGAAGGCATAATAATCCATTATCAGGATGATTTGAAATATATCCCGCAACAGGTAGATTTGGTGATTTACACCCCTGCTGTTCCTGGCGATCACAGAGAGCTCAATTACTTTAAAACTAATGGGTTTCTGGTAAAGAAACGGGCAGAAATATTAGGCTTGATCAGTAGAGACCAGCAGACGATTGGGATAGCCGGTACGCATGGGAAAACAACGACCAGCTCGATTCTGACTCATATATTGAAAGTAGGCGGGATAGATTGTACGGCATTTCTTGGCGGAATAGCTCAAAATTTTCAATCAAATTTTGTAGCTGGGAAAAGTAACTGGGTGGTAATAGAAGCGGATGAATACGATCGTTCTTTTTTACATTTGACACCTGATTATGCTATCATATTGTCGATGGATGCAGACCATTTGGATATTTATGAAAATGAAGATTATATGCACGAGGGCTTTACCCAATTTGCTGAAAAAATAAAATCAGGAGGTAAAGTTTTCTTACGAAGCGGACTAGAGTTGAAACGGAATGAAGTTTCCATAGATTCTTTTGGCGTAGAAGCAGGAATATATCGGTCTAAGAATCTGAGAATAGAAAACGGGTATTTCGTTTTTGATATCGAAAGTCCGGTTGAAAATATTGAAAATATTGTATTCACTTTGCCTGGACGCCATAATGTAGAAAATGCTACAGCGGCTATTTCAGTAGCCCAACAACTTGGTGTAAAAGGCGAAGCAATTATAAAAGCACTGGCTTCATTCAAAGGAATAAAGCGTCGATTTGAAATTATTTACCGTGATGAACATGTCGTATATATTGATGATTATGCTCATCATCCGACCGAGCTGAAAGCCGCGATTGATGCTGCCCGGACACTCTTTCCTAAAAGGAAGATTACCGGTATTTTTCAACCGCATCTCTACTCACGAACACGAGATTTTGTGGATGGTTTTGCCGAAGCTTTGGATCAACTGGATGAGATCATTTTAATGGATATTTACCCGGCCAGAGAACTGCCAATAGAAGGCGTCACTTCCGGAATTATCTTTAATAAAATGAAGAATCCAAATAAGAAGATGGTTACAAAATTCACCCTCATGGATCATTTAAAGGAGCTGGACTTTGATGTATTATTGACTTTGGGTGCAGGGGATATTGATACCTTTGTCAAACCCATTAAAACATTGATTATCAATGATTAAGCAAGAATACATCCACATTGCGAAAGTGATATTTTGGATTGGGTTTTTTTTTCTGATTGCTGCCTTGGTTTTTTCGGCAGTAGAGAAGAAAAAAGGAGCAACGGTGGTAGATATGAGCATTGACATTGAGCAATTGGAAGTTGGTTATTCCTTGATCAATACCGAAGATGTTTTGTTGCTGATAGAAAACAGTTTTGGTTATAAATTGACAGGTATTCCGATCGGTAGTATTGATGTGGAAAGAGTGGAAAGGGTTCTGAAATCTGATCCGTTTGTAAAGAATGCCAATGTGTATATAGATGCGAGAAATATCATTCATATTGAGCTGTCTCAGCGCGAGCCGATATTACGAGTGATTGATAAAAACGGACTGAGTTATTATTTGGATAGAAAAGGTGGAAATGTCCCCTTATCCAAACATTACACGCCAAGGGTTATCGTGGCTACCGGAAATATAAATCCTTATGACAGGGATTATTTGAAAAAGAAAAAACATGTACTGAAGGACTTGTATGCATTGACGCAAAGGATTTTGGAAGACGAATTTTTAGCACCGATGGTTGAGCAAATTTACGTAGCTAAAACGGGAGATTATCACCTGATTCCAAAAGTAGGAGATCAAAAGATTATCCTCGGAGACATGGACAGGCTGGAGGAAAAAATATTGTATTTGAAAAATTTTTATAAGGAAGCAATGCCATTTAAAGGATGGCAAAAGTATAAAACAATTAATCTAACTTTTAAAGGTCAGGTAGTCGCCGGCAAAAAATAATCCGGCAAACATACATGAGAAAACTACCTCTAAATCTCGTACTATGATGGATAATTTAAACACGCAAAAGCAGGATGTCGTCTTCGCACTCGACATCGGAACGACTAAAGTCTGTGCTATTGCCGGTCGTGAAAACGATCATGGTAAACTGGAGATTCTTGGGATCGGTAAAGTAGCCTCTACCGGTGTTTCAAGAGGTGTGGTTTCTAACATTGAGAAAACCGTAAAGGCAATCTCTGACGCAATTGCTGCTGCAGAACGTAATGCAGGAGTAAAAGCTAAAGTAGTCCATGTTGGAATCGCAGGTCAGCACATCAAAAGTCTTCAACACCGCGGAATTTTGACCCGTGACAATGACAACGACGAAATCTCTAAAAGAGATATCGAAAAGTTGATCAATGACATGCACAAACTGGTTTTGCCGCCAGGGGATAAAATTCTTCATGTAATTCCACAGGAATACACCGTGGACGCCGAACAAGGTATTTCAGATCCTATCGGTATGTCAGGGGTGAGATTGGAAGCTAATTTTCATATCATTACCGGGCAGATCGCCGCTTCCAACAACATCCAAAGATGTATAGAAAGGGTGAAGCTGAAAGTTGCTGATATTACTTTAGAGCCTATCGCTTCTGCTCATGCTGTACTGAGCGAAGAGGAACGGGAAGCCGGAATCGCTTTGGTAGATATCGGAGGGGGAACGACGGATATCACTATCTTCCAGGAAGGTATTATTCGCCATACTGCTGTAATTCCTTTCGGTGGCAATGTCATCACTAATGACATCAAAGAAGGTTGCAATGTAATGTCCCAACAAGCGGAGAAGTTAAAATTGCGCTTTGGTTCTGCTTTGGCAGAAGAAGTGTACGACAACCGGATCATTACTATTCCGGGACTCAAAGGGCGGGAACCAAAAGAAATTTCTGAAAAGAACCTGGCTCGTATTATTCAGGCACGGGTAGAAGAAATCCTTGATTACGTGGTTTGGGAAATCCGCAGATCTGGCTATGAGCGCAAATTAATTGGTGGTATTGTACTCACCGGCGGAGGTGCGCTACTTAATCATATCGACAAGCTTACCGCTTTCCATACCGGAATGAGTACAAGAATCGGTTTACCCATCGAATTGCTTGGTCACGGATACGACGAACGTGTTTGTAGCCCGATCTTCTCAACGGTAATCGGTTTATTGAAGAAAGGTATTGAAAATACTGACTTTACCCTTTTCAATGAAGAAGAAGACGAGGAAATCATCATTGATCAAACCACTAAGAATGAAAATACGGTTTTCGAAACTGCCGAGGATGCAGATCATAACAAATGGTATGAGCAGATTTTCAAGAAGACCAAAGAATGGTTTGAAGCAGAACCGGATAGAGAGTTTTAATTAGAAATTAGAAATTTAAAAATTAGAATTAAGAATCTTATAAACGAAATTACAGTTTAATACTAAGAGATGAAAATGAAAGTAAAGGATTAGAGGATATATATTGGTTTTTCAAACGGGAAAATCCTAAATCCTAAATCTGATTTTTCATTTATTTACTTAACCTTAATAAAAATCTACATTATGTTATTTGATTTACCACAAGACGAAGGGTCTATCATAAAAGTTATCGGAGTTGGAGGTGGTGGAAGTAATGCGGTCACTCACATGTTCAACCAGGGCATCGTTGGTGTTGACTTCGCTATTTGTAACACAGATAACCAGGCTATGGAACTCAGCCCTGTTCCAACCAGAATATCTTTAGGTCCCGAATTGACCGGAGGCCGAGGAGCCGGGTCAAAGCCAAACATTGGCCGCCAGGCTTGCCTTGAAACTATCGAAGAGGTAAAACAATTCCTCGAAAACGATACTAAAATGTTGTTTGTAACTGCCGGTATGGGTGGTGGTACAGGTACTGGAGCTGCCCCTATTATTGCAAAAGCAGCACAGGAGATGGATATCCTGACCGTAGGTATCGTTACCTTACCTTTCACCTTTGAGGGTCGTCGAAGATCATCACAAGGGGTCGATGGTTTGGAAGAACTTAAAAAACATGTCGATACGCTTATCGTAATTTCCAATGATAAGCTTCGCCAAATTCATGGTAATTTATCAATCTCTGAAGCATTCTCCGAAGCAGATAACATCCTGACTACCGCTGCCAGAGGCATTGCTGAGATCATTACCGTAGCGGGTTATGTCAACGTGGATTTTGAAGATGTCAATACCGTAATGCGAGGATCTGGAGTTGCTATCATGGGCACCGCCAGCGCTGAAGGTGATGACCGTGCCAAAGTTGCAGTCGATAAAGCCTTGAATTCTCCCTTATTGGAAGAAAATAATATCAAGGGTGCTCAACACATCCTGCTTAATATTACATCCGGCACCCGGGAGGTGACGATGGATGAGATTTTTGAAATCACAGAATTTGTTCAGGAGGAAGCAGGCTATGGTACCGACTTGATCTGGGGTAACTGTTATGATGAATCGCTTGGCGATAAAATTTCCGTAACGGTCATTGCTACCGGTTTCGAGCATAATAAAAAGAAAGTGGCATTAGAAGAAAAAGTCGATAATAAAGTGGTGGTCTCTTTGGATGATGATACACATCAAAAAAAAACCGGGCTTTTTGATTTAGGACATGATGACACTGCTGAAAATGCCAAAACAGTCGAGTTCAATAATATCAGAGAGTCTATCGTAAGATATCAGAAAGACCGATATTCTTATGATGAGCCCTATATAAAAAGCGAAGATAAGCAACGGCTGGAAGAGGAACGTAGCAAGAGAATGGAAATGGAAGCGGAACGCAGAGAACGGCTCAGAAACGTTTCTACGAATTTGAGTAATCCGAAAAATATTGTAGAAATGGAAAATCAGCCTGCCTATATGAGACGCCGGGTGAATTTGGATGATGTCCAGCATTCTTCGGAGGTTGACCTCTCCAACTGGAGTGTCTCGGAAGGAGACGAGCCGGAGCTAAAAGACAATAAGTACTTACATGATAATGTAGATTAAGCTTTTCTTTTTTTAAGGTTAAGTTAATCAAATTCGGGCGCGGCTTATTGCTGCGCCCTTTTTTTGTTTAGGGACAGATGCATCTGCAAATCCATTATAAAACCAATTGCTTTGTCCGGAAAAAGGCGTAAATCATCTTTTTCGGTACCGCTTAATTGGTCAGAGAGTTTATAGACTTCCCCATATTTATGATATACATCGTGCATTAGTTTGACGATCCCATTCCAGTTGTAATTGGAAGAAATATAATTTCTGGCATCTTTTATGGAGCGATCTACACTTTGGGAAGCACCATTGGTACTTATTTTAATGGAAATGGCCATGGCTTTTTTGTCCGACTTAAGTTCAAAGTGTGGATTAGCTGGGATGGGTATTTTTATATTGGTTTTTCAGATGAGCAATAAACTTTAACATTTTGTAAAGTTATTTATTTATTTTTTAATATAAAAATTCAGGGTTTAAGAAAAGTATTAGAAAAATATTTAATAGGAAGTATTGCCCTAATGTGTATATAATTACCAGATTTTGTTATGTTTACGCATTATTTGCGGTAATAATCTATGTGGATAACTAATTTTCAAAAAAACGAATCCTAAGTATAATTTTGACGTAGAAGAGTTTGATTAAAAGCTAATTTTGGACAATAATAGTCAGAGGAGATTCAAAAAATTTTTATTTTTGGGTGAAAATTAAATTTTATTATTACCTTTAACGAGGAATTTAAAATGCTTGGGTTAAAAGTATCTTTATTTTTCAAAAAAGATCGCCTCAGTTTTTCACTTCTATGAGAATTCACGAATTACAAATGCTTTAAAATGATGCCCGTTTTTTTAAAATGAGTTATTTTTTTAGCATATTTTTAAAATAGTACCGATCCATTAAGGTGTTATTTGAACAATCACCTGTCTATAGAATCTCTAAATTACGATTTCCAAATTCGCTTATTAACGAATTGGCAATGCCTTTACCCGCATTCTCCAATTGAATAGCTAATAACTTTTTCAAAGTAAAAGTACTTTGAAATATATACTGACGCAATAGTAAAGTCGGTGATAAACCGGTAGGTACCGCAGGATTATACTTTAGGTCAGTATATACCGACACGAAAGACGGTCTTCGTTCCAAAATCATTTCGTCGTCGGTATAAAATAGTTGGAGCTTAAGCTAAAATTTTAGTGAGGTCTTTAAAAGACTAAGATTTGAGCTTAGGACACTGTAACGGGCAAATTTATTTGCCCAGTTGATAATAATCTGAGTATCATTATTTTATGAGCCATGCAAATAAATTTGCAGGCTACAACTCAGACTACAGTGTATATCTCGGAAAATAAAAATCCGGATGAGGTCACTAATTATCTCATCTACGTCTGGTCGGACAGGTTTTTATTTGAACTATCCATGAACACTTCATGGTTTTTTTGAAATAGGGTCTAACAACTTTTTATATTTAATATAACAAATTATACATAATTATTTTATCATCCAAAAACAGAATTATGGTATCGATTATTACATCCCTGAACTTTTCCGTTCAGAACATTTTTACGAAAACCATAGAAAAACTACATATGCGAAAACCAATACTATCGATATTCGCTATTGCTGTTTTTCTATTAGGAGCCAATATCGGCTTTAGTCAAACTAGTATTATGTGTACAGTAGGCTCTGCCATCGGCAATACCTCTGATGACGGAACTGGCAATTGCAGTACAACCGTTTTAGGAATTGGCTTATTGGCTGATGTTTCACCTGGCCCTGCTGCAGCACCTGGGGATTATGCAGCTGGAACTGGAATAGGCCAAGCTTCAGTATCATACACTTTGACCGGTGCAACTATATTGCCGTCAACACCAGGTACGGATGCTGGTATTAACCTTTTTCTTGAAGGAGTCACAATAGTTACTTATACGGTTACTGATCTTATGGATGCTAGTACTGCATCTTGCGTGGTAAATGTAACTATTACCGACGATGAAGACCCTGTTATTACCTGTCCTGGTAATATGGCAGGATTAAGTGTTGACCTGGGATTTTGTTATGCGACTGTAGGTGGGCTCGATCCTATACCTTTAATGATTCCTGATAATTGCGCAGGCCCTGTTACTTTGGATTATGTATTAACCGGAGCAACAGGCGGAGCTGGTGTAGGTTCTGTAAGTGGTTTTACATTTAATGTAGGTACTACAACAGTTACTTATACAGCAACAGATGTTGAAGGTAATACTGATATTTGTGCTTTTACTATCGAAGTAATCGATGATGAAGATCCGATGATAACCACCTGTCCTGGCACTATTACCGTTGAAGGTTGTACCACTGCTGATATCCTGAACGGGGGATTCACTTTTCTGCCTTTTTCAGCAGTTACTACACCAATTACCGGAATTGAATTTACTACTGAAGGAGGTGTTACAACTGATAATTGTAATATTGCTTCTATTACTTATATAGATGCAGCAGCGGGTACTTGCCCTATTGTTGTATCCAGAACTTATATAGTTACAGACGATGATGCAAATTCTGTCTTATGTGTTCAAACTATCAATATTGACGATACCACCGTTCCAACTATTGGTACTGCAGCTAGTTCAATGACTGTAGAATGTGATGGAACACCTGATCCCGGTGGTGCTTTTGCAGCCTGGTTGGCTTCCAATGCTGGAGCAGCTGCAACAGATAATTGTAGCGGTGTAATCTGGTCAAACAATTCAACAGGATTAAGCGATCTATGCGGGGCTACAGGTGCTGAAATCGTTACTTTTACAGCAACAGATGATTGCTTAAATACTTCAACTACTATAGCTACATTTACAATAGAAGATACGACTGATCCAGTTTGGGCAGTAGCTCCCAGTGATATGACAGTAGAATGTGATGGAGCAGGAAATGCTGCTGCTTTTGCTGCGTGGTTAACCAGTTTCTCTGGAACAGATGTTTGTGGTACAGCCGCCGTTACAAATAATAGCACTGGACTGAGTGATTTGTGTGGAGCAACAGGAGCTGAAACAGTCACCTTCACCCTTACAGATGAATGTTTGAATGACATCACCATGGATGCTACATTTACAATAGAAGATACGACTGATCCAGTTTGGGCAGTAGCTCCAAGTGATATGACAGTAGAATGTGATGGAGCAGGAAATGCTGCTGCTTTTGCTGCGTGGTTAACGAGTTTCTCAGGAACAGATGTTTGTGGTACAGCCGCCGTTACCAATAATAGTACTGGACTGAGTGATTTGTGTGGAGCAACAGGAGCTGAAACAGTCACATTCACCCTTACGGATGAATGTTTGAATGACATCACCATGGATGCTACATTTACAATAGAAGATACTACTGATCCAGTTTGGGCAGTAGCTCCCAGTGATATGACAGTAGAATGTGATGGAGCAGGAAATGCTGCTGCTTTTGCTGCCTGGTTAACGAGTTTCTCAGGAACAGATGTTTGTGGTACAGCCGCCGTTACCAATAATAGTACTGGACTGAGTGATTTGTGTGGAGCAACAGGAGCTGAAACAGTCACCTTCACCCTTACGGATGAATGTTTGAATGACATCACTATGGATGCTACATTTACAATAGAAGATACGACTGATCCAGTCTGGGCAGTAGCTCCCAGTGATATGACAGTAGAATGTGATGGAGCAGGAAATGCTGCTGCTTTTGCTGCCTGGTTAACGAGTTTCTCTGGAACTGATGTTTGTGGTACAGCCGCCGTTACAAATAATAGTACTGGACTGAGTGATTTGTGTGGAGCAACAGGAGCTGAAACAGTCACCTTCACCCTTACGGATGAATGTTTGAATGACATCACCATGGATGCTACATTTACAATAGAAGATACGACTGATCCAGTTTGGGCAGTAGCTCCCAGTGATATGACAGTAGAATGTGATGGAGCAGGAAATGCTGCTGCTTTTGCTGCCTGGTTAATCAGTTTCTCAGGAACAGATGTTTGTGGTACAGCCGCCGTTACAAATAATAGTACTGGACTGAGTGATTTGTGTGGAGCAACAGGAGCTGAAACAGTCACCTTCACCCTTACGGATGAATGTTTGAATGACATCACTATGGATGCTACTTTTACTATTGAAGATACGACACCTCCTTCTTTCGGTAGTGTTCCTGCTGACATAACGATCAACACCTCCGATGGAGGAACCGGCGATTGTGAAGGTCAACTCAACTGGAATCATCCGACTATCAGTGATGTGTGTGGACCCGTTGTAGCTTATACCGTTGAATATGCTGATGATCCCGGAAATTTAATAAATATTACTTCCGGAGGAGCTGCAGCAAGAAACTTTCCTCAAGGAGCTACTTTAGTAACTTACCGGTCAACTGATGACTGCGGAAATATCGGAACAAGTACTTTTACGGCAACAATAGAGGATGATGAAGCCCCTGTTGCTGTTTGTCAGGATATAACGGTAAGCTTAGATGGCTCAGGGAATGCAACGATCATTGCAGGAGATATAGATAATGGAAGTACGGATAATTGTATTAGCCTAAGCCTTTCTTTAGACATTACCACATTTGATTGTACTGATCTTGGAGCTAATACGGTGACATTAACTGTTACTGACGGTAATTCCAATACAAATACCTGTACTGCAACAGTCACCGTAGAAGATAATACAGATCCTGTATTAACTACTCCTGCAGATTTTTCTCAGTCTGTAGATCCTGGTCAGTGTGACGCAGTTGTTACATTCGCAACGTCTGCCACTGATAATTGCGATGCCAGTGTCAATATCGTTTGTGTACCGTCATCCGGAAGTACTTTCCCGGTTGGGCCGACCACGGTAACTTGTACCGCCACTGATGACGCCGGAAATACTGATGTGAGTGCCTTTGTTGTAACAATACTTGAAAATGAGGCTCCAGTGGCAGTTTGCCAGGATATTACAGTTCAATTAGATGCTTCAGGAACGGTTTCTATCACTGCCGGTCAAATCGACAATGGTAGTACCGACAATTGCGGCATTTCAACCATGACGGTCAGCCCAAATACTTTTACCTGTGCGGATGCAGAAACAACCGTTTCCGTGACTTTAACCGTAACAGATATTAATGGCAATGTGGGAACTTGTACCGCTAATGTAACTGTAGAAGACAATATTCCACCTACGATTACCTGCCCGGCTGATATTATTCAATCTGCAGATCCCGGAGATTGTGAGGCAGTAGTAATTATTCCGCTGCCGGTAACTGATGATAACTGTCCCGGAGGTGTAACCATTACCAATAATTCATTATACGCAACTTCCGGTGGTGCTGATGCCAGTGGTACCTATCCCGTCGGTACACATACCTTTACCTATACTATTAATGATGGAAATGGTAACAGTACTACTTGTAGCATGAATGTAACCATTGATGACGATGAGCTTCCTGTAATTACCTGTCCAGTTGATATTACGGTTTCTGCAGGAGCATCTTGTGATGCTACCATTGACTTTTCAGGCGACCAGGCCACCGCGACGGATAACTGCGGTGTTACTATTGCCAATGACTATAATGGTGGTGGTGCAGACGCAAGTGATACCTATCCACTAGGTACCACTATGGTCACCTTTACCGCTACTGATCCTTCAGGAAATACCAGCTCTTGTAATACGTTTATAACTGTCGAAGACAATACCGCACCTACCCAGACCGGAGGCCAGGCCAATGGTTCCACGATTAGTGAACCCGCAGGCGGGGGAGGTTGTACTGCTATCGTAAACTGGACCGCACCGACTTTCACAGATAATTGTTTAGGAGTTGTCGTCCCGACTACTACTCATACGCCAGGTTCTACCTTTTCAGTAGGAACACATACAGTAGTCTATACCGCTACTGATCCTTCAGGTAACACCACTACAGTTTCATTTACTGTAATTGTTACGGATGGCGTTGCTCCTATAGCAGGTTGCCAACCGGTGCCAATTAATCTATTCCTGGTTGGTTCCACCGTGACTTTGGATGCCCTGGATGTCAACCTGGGAAGTTTTGATAATTGTGGAATTTTTAGTTACGAAATTTCTACGGATGGTGTAAACTTTTCCCCATCGATTACCTTCGATTGTAATGATCTGGTAAATAGTCCTTTTACAATTACTTTAAGAGTTTCTGATGGGGTGTTGACAGATGATTGTACTTCTACAGTAACCTTGTCAGACAATATCTTCCCGAGTGCTGTTTGTCAGAATATCAGCGTCAATCTGGATGCTAATGGTGATGCTACTATTACTGCAGCACAGATTAATAATGGAAGTTCTGATAATACAGGTTGTTTTAACTTAGCGCTTAATACTACCTCTTTTGACTGTAGTGATATCGGACCGAATACCGTCACATTGATTGTATCCGATTTTGCAGGAAATACGAGTTCTTGTAATGCAACAGTAACTGTTGTCGATAATATAGCTCCTATATTTAATCCTTTGACAGTTCCTGGAAATATCACAATAGCTTGTAGTGATGCTATACCGGGTGATCCGGGAACGGTAACCGCTACGGATAACTGTGATACGCCAGTGATTATTTTTGGTCAGACAAGCACTCAATCTGGTAATGTTAACAACTGTTCTAATTACAGCTATTCAATAACCCAGACCTGGACTGCTTCTGATAATAGTAGTAATAGTTCTTCTGTAAGTAGAGTGATTACCGTTGTAGATAATGTTGCTCCTACTAACCCAGTATTCGTGGATAACATTCCTGTGAATGATACCATTAGTACAGATCCGACAACTTGTACGGCTACGGTGAGTTTGTCTGTAACAGCTTACACCGATTGTGCGCCATTTGCGAATTTGACCATTACCAACAACTCTGCTTTTGCTGTTTCTGGTGGTGCTGATGCAAGTGGTGACTATCCGATTGGATTCCATGCGGTTCAGTTTATAGCTACCGATCCTTGCGGAAATTCCAGTAACTGGACAGTAACGTTTACTGTTCTAGACTTGGTAGCTCCTACAGCATCCTGTATCAGTACCCTAAACCTTGGCTTACCGTCTAGCGGAATACTGGTATTGCCTCCTTCAGCTGTAAATAGTGGCAGTTTTGATAACTGCGGCGTGATTGATTCTATGGCAATTAATCCAAACACCTTTACCTGTGCGGATGTTGGCAATACGATCCCGGTTACGTTAAGAGTATGGGACGATGCAGGCAATAGCTCGACATGTAATACTTCAGTGACTATTCAGGAGAATAATGCGCCGACAGCTATCTGTCTATCGATTACAGTGACGCTGGATTCGAATGGCGAGGCAAATATTTCAGCAGATGATATTAATAATGGAAGTTTTGATGATTGTACAGGCGTTACACTTTCGATTTCACAAACGCTTTTCACTGATGCTGATCTTGGAAATAACACGGTTACTTTGACTGTTACAGATTTACAAACACCTGCTAATTCAAGCAGTTGTAATGCCACGGTAACAGTAATACTTCCGCCAACTTGTTTTGACATGCCAACAAACTTATCAGGTGGAGCTGGTGACATAGTACAGATTCCGGTTTTTGCTGAGGACTTTATTAATCTGATAAGTTTCCAATTTGAAGTTGGCTTGAGCCATCCGGATGCGGGAGAGTTTATTGGAGTAAGTAATATTCACCCTGACCTGAATAACTTCTTATTGGGTACGGTGGTTCAAACGGATTCATCTATTTTGTCAATAGACACGACATTTGTACCTGATATTAATGGGATGGATAGTATAGCCGCTATTGACACCTCCTATACGCCTTTATTTGATAACATCAGTGTGACCTGGCTTCAAAACGACCAGGATGCGATGACGAATGAATTGATTCCTATTAGTTTAAATACTGATGATACACTATTTACTTTTGATTTAATGTTGACTGGAGATATTGGAGATTTTAGTTTTATAGATCTTAATGCTGGTTCCGGTACTACTATTCCACAAATTGTTTACAGTTTCGACAATAACTTCTATCCTGTGGTTTCTCCTTTGTTTAATTGTGTTAATTCAGGCTTTGTTCAAATTGGACAGTTGCTGATTTCAGGAGAGATTTATACTGAAACACCAGAACAAGTTGCCTTGGTAGATGTAGATTTGATTGCTTTTGGTACGAATACTTCAGAAGATGATGACCAGACGGAGGTTGATGGATTATATGAAGTGGTTTCCACCTTATCAGGATCCTATGTTATCAGACCAACAAAGACAATCAACTGGTCAAATGGTATTGATGTTTTAGATGTTGGTTTGATTCAACGACACTCGGTAGGTAATCCATATGTAAGCTCTGCTTATAAAAAGATTGCTGCAGATGTATCTGGCAACGGAGACATTACTACTTTCGATGCAGTATTATTAAATGCTTATATCGCTAGTTTCTTTAATAGTGCGCAACAACCTTCTACGCCATCATGGCAGTTTGTAGATGCTAAACAAATGCTTCCGAATGATCAGAATGCCTTTGTTCCTGCATTTAGAGATACGATCATTCTTCCAAGTATTTCCTCAGATTCTTTGGGCAATGATTTCGTTGCGGTGAAGACTGGAGATATCGGAGGCTTGCAAACTGCTGATGTAACTATGTTTGGCGAAGGGCCGGATGATAGAGCGGACGATGTGCTTTCCTTCTTACTTAAAGATCGAAAAATTGTAAAAGGGGAAACGGTATCCTTGGATTTCACAACGGAGAACTTCGAGCAGATGATGGCTTACCAGTGGATATTGAAGTTTAATCCTACGGTACTTAGATATACTGGTTTTGATAAAGTCAATCTTCCAAACCTTGGAAACATGGGCTTTAGTGAAGCAAGAATCAACGAAGGCGAACTCATTCTTACCTGGTTTGCTGGAGAGGATATCACAAAAGCGATTGAAGATGTAGTATTTAGTTTGAACTTTGAAGTATTGGAAAATGCCGGACAGATCAGTGATCTCTTTAATGTACAGGCATACGATATCTTTAGTGCGGTGGCTTATCGAGGTGACCAAACACCAATGGAAATTGAGTTGGTGTTTACAGAACCAACCGCTAAAGCTTCTGCATTTATCTTGAACCAGAATACGCCGAACCCATTTAAAGATGAAACCGTCATTAGCTTCACTTTACCGGAAACTACTGATGCGACACTTACCATAATGGATATTGCCGGGCATGTTTTGAAACAATACAAAGGTACTTATACCCAAGGGTATAATGAGATCAGTATTAATAGAAGTGAGTTATCAGATTCAGGTATTTTATTCTATGAATTAAAAACCCCTAATGATACCGCTTCCAGAAAGATGATAATAATCGATTAATCATAAGACATACCAAAGGGCAGCATTGCTGCCCTTTGGTTGTTTTTTTAGTTGATTTCTTTAGCACAGAAATTACAGCACTTTAGCTGAAGTCAACCAAAAACCGTAGGAGTAATACCTCTCTGAAATAAGTAAAAAGCCAATTAGCTCCTCGGCAAAATTTGAAATTATTAGAACATCCTATTTCTATTAACAGATTCTTGAAAATACTTTTTTCGTTATGCGAAAGATAATCTCAGTAATATATCTACTCAGTTTTTTTAGTTTCATCCACACTTTATCGGCGCAGGTGACTTTTACAGCAAGTAGCCCCACTGGTAATTGTGATGATAGTTCGATTTGTGTGGATATCTCTGTATCGGATTTTGATTCGATCACAAGTTTCCAGCACGTTTACCAATGGGACACCACTATCGTCAAAAATCCAACATTTATTGACCTAATGCCACCTGGTGGTTTGGGAATTCCCCCTAATCCGGATTCAATGGCTTTGGGAAGAGGACCTTATTCCTGGTTGACTTTCAACCCTTTTCAAAATTTAGCACCTGGAACTGTCATTGCACAATTCTGCTTCGAACCCAATAATCTGGGGACAGGGAGTATGATCTTCACCGGCTCTCCTACTACTTTACAAAGAGTGGATGGACTTGTGAATGGTGTAAATACCGAAAACATTCCTGCTAACTATAGTAATGGAACGATTACTATTCAGGACATTACAGTTCCGATGATAAGTTGTCCAGGCGATACTATTATTGAAAGCAATGGTATAATGGTTAATAATATCGACCCTACAGGATTCTCAGATAATTGTGCTATTGATTCTGTAAGTTATACAATGGAAATGGGCGGATTTAATGTCGGCTCAGGATTAAACGATGCAAGTGGGGAATCCTTTAATTTAGGAACCACGACAGTTACCTACGATATTACTGATCTATCAGGGAATACTGGAAACTGTTCTTTTGAGGTAACGCTTATTCCACCACCACCGGATACCGGATCACTTCAATTTATTCCGGAGATTAATTTTGACTGTGATGCAGGAACAGTAAGTATTAATATGATAGTTGTCAATTTTGATTCAATATCCGGAATTCAATTTGGAATGGAATGGGATTCTGCTGCTTTGGATTACTTAGGTAACTCAATCAACTTGCCTGCTTTATCTTCTTTAAACTTAGCGCCATCTGGCAATCAACTTTTACATCTATTTGCCCCTTTGGCAACAAGTTCACATACGGTACCAGACAGCTTTGTCATTTTTACCTTGAATTTTGATCTTATCGGAACTTTCAGTACTCCTGTTTTAGATTTTATCAGTTTTCCCGGTATCCCAATTGGTGTAGGCCAGGTTCAAAATGGTATTGACGTCAGCCTTATTCAGGATGTCGACTTTTTCTTTATGCCGGAGATAATCAACGTGATAGACAATGTCGGCCCAACGATCACCGGCTGTCCCTCAGATATTATAATG